>JAISFC010000043.1 GCA_031263785.1 Clostridiales bacterium
ACTTTAAGCACGGAAAGCCCGCCATATCCCAACATCGCGAACATATCATCTATATTGGGCAAATTGTATTTTTTAAGCACCGCGGGCTGCCATAAATCCGTGTTGTGCATGGCAATATCATATAGCGCGTTCCGCTTCAATTCGCGTTCAAGCGCCGATTTACCGCGCGTTATATTCTCGTCGCGCTGCTCACGCTTGAAAAATTCATTTATCTTGCGGCGCGCCTGATTCGTCGCGACTATTTTCAGCCAATCGCGGCTCGGGCCGTTAGACGTCTTAGATGTTATAACCTCCACAATATCCCCGTTTTTCAGCTTAGTATCGATAGGGCGCATCTTCCCGTTAATCTTTACGCCCACGGTTTTATCGCCAATCTGGCTGTGGATGTGATAAGCAAAATCAATCGCGTTGGAACCGATGGGCAGGTCAATCAAATCGCCCTTAGGCGAAAATACAAAAACCTCATCCTCGAAAAGGTCCGTTTTCAGGGAAGTTACAAGCTCCTCGGCGTCGTTCGTGTTCTTGTAAACCTCCAAAAGTTGACGCACCCAGCCGAACTTATTGTCCGCCTCCGTGTCGCCCGCGCCGCCCTCTTTGTACTTCCAATGCGCCGCAATCCCGACCTCCGCGATTTTGTGCATATCCCACGTGCGGATTTGAACCTCAAAGGGCGTACCCGTCGGTCCGATAAGAGTGGTGTGCAGGGATTTATACATGTTGCTTTTGGGCATGGCGATGTAATCTTTAAAACGACCGGGAATAGGGCGGAAAACCTCATGAACAATGCCCAGAACGGCGTAGCAGTCAGTTATGGACTCCACGATAATCCGCACCGCAAGCAAATCGTAAATTTGGTCAATGCCAATGTTTTGCGAGTACATTTTACGGTAAATACTAAAAAAATGCTTAGCCCGGCTCTCTAAGCTGAACGTTATATTTGCCTCGTTCAATTTATTGCTTATAATCGTCTTTATCGTCTCCAAATATTCCTCGCGGCTCTCGCGTTTTTCGGCAATATTATCGGCGATTTCCTTGTACGCAATCGGGTCTAAATATCTTAGGCTCCTGTCCTCCAGCTCCCATTTTATTTTTGACATGCCCAAACGATGCGCTAACGGCGCGTATATTTCCATAGTTTCGCAAGCTTTTTCCAGTTGCTTCTTGCTCGTCATGCTCCTGAGAGTACGCATGTTATGCAGGCGGTCAGCGAGTTTTATAAGCACCACGCGTATGTCCTTCGCCATCGCCATGAACATTTTACGCAAATTTTCCGCCTGCTGCTCCGCCTTGGTGCTGTACGGGATTTTCGTGAGCTTCGTCACTCCGCGCACCAATTCCGTGATTTCCTCGCCAAAATCAGCGTTTATTTGCTCGTAGCTGTACTCCGTATCCTCAACCACGTCATGCAACAATGCCGCGACTATTGCCGCGGAATCCAGCTCCATCTCCGCCAAAATATACGCGACGTTCACGGGATGCGCGATATATGGCTCGCCCGAAAAACGCATTTGCCCGTCGTGCTGCTTGTTCGCAACGTCAAACGCCTTTTGTATAAGGGCAAAATCCGCCGAAGGATTGTACTGCCTAATCCGCTCTATAAGGTCATTATACACCTTCTCTACGCTCTCCATATGTCACCTCCTAAGCGTGTTTTATGTCCTTTAGTAAAATTTGAAGCTTGCGGTTGCCGTTGTACTCATTGATGTTCAACGTCCCCGCCACATTCACAACATCGCCGAGCTTGAAATTCTCCGCCAAATGCCCCATCGAAAACCCAACCGCATCCACCGACGCCGTCCCGAAGCTCAGCTGCACCCTAAAGTGCCGCCCCTCCGTCATCGTGGTCGCCAGCGTGATTTTCGCGTTCTGAACCATAAATACGGGCGTCGGATTACCCATGCCAAAGGGTTCCAAGCTCTGCATTTCTTCCACACTTCTTAAGCTTATGTCTTTGGGATGCAGTTTACAATCTATAAATAATTTCGGGATAAAATCCTCCGTTTTCATGTGCGATTTGGCGTATGTATTAAGCTGACTGCAAAAAACATCGATGTTATCGGCTCGAATTGAGAGTCCCGCCGCCAACGAATGCCCCCCGAACTTCTCCAAATACTCATGACAGCCGGACAGTGCCTCAAAGAGGTTAAACGAGCTGATACTGCGCCCGGACCCCCTGCCGTTGCCCTGCTCATCGAGCGAAATTAGAATGGACGGCTTGTAATACCTCTCCGTGATTTTGGACGACACTATCCCGATAACGCCCTGATGCCACCCCTTGTTGCTCACCACGATTATGTCCTGTTCATGCAGCCGCTTCTTTTCGATAATGCGCACCGCTTCGGTAAAGATTTCATGCTCCTTCTCCTGCCTGTGTCGATTTTCCTCCAAAAGCTGGTGCGCAATGAATTCCGCTTGCTTCTCGTCGTCGCACAAAAACATCTCCGCGCTCTTTTTCGCGCTACCCAGCCGTCCCGCGGCATTAATCCGCGGCGCAATCACAAACCCAATCATCGTCGCCGTAACCTTCTTGTTATTCGGGTTCGTCGCCGCCAAAAGCGCCTTTATCCCCTTGTTCATCCGCTTCAGGTTCTCTGCGCCCTCAAAACGCTCCAGCCCCATCTTGACAAGCTCGCGGTTCTCGTCAATAAGCGGCACCACATCCGCTATTGTGCCCAAACAAACGAGCGGCATATATTTGTCGATAATTTCCGCGTTATCCTTCTCAAAGGCTTGCAGCAGCTTGAAAACCACGCCCACGCCCGCCAGCTCTTTAAAGGGATATTTGCAATCCTCCTGCTTCGGGTCGATAACCGCCAGCGCGTCCGGCACAACCGTCTTAGGCTCGTGATGGTCGGTGATAATAATGTCTATGCCCAAATTTTCCGCGTGTTTGATGTCCTCCACAGCCGTGATGCCGGTGTCTACGGTAATAATCAGCGTCGTGCCCTTTTCCTTTATTGCGTATAATGCCGCGATATTCACGCCATACCCTTCGTCAATGCGGTCGGGTATGTAATAATCGACGTTCGCGCCCCTCTCCCGCAGGTACAAGCACAAAACCGCCGTTGCCGTCACGCCGTCCGCGTCAAAATCGCCGTATATCGTAATCTTTTCGTTGTTTTCCAGCGCGCGGTTGATGCGGTCGACCGCCTTTTGCATGTTCTTGAGCAAAAATGGGTCATAAAGCACACCCTCGAAAATATTAGCTTCTTCGCTTAAAAGACCCTTCCTCCCCTGCAAAATAACCGCCGCAAGGTGCGAAATGCTATGATTTTTCATGAGTCGCTTTACTTCCAGCTCATCAATTTCTTTTAGAATCCATTTTTTGTTTTCCAATTGTTTCCCCCTAGATAGCGTAAATGTAAAAGACATGCGTATAGGCGGCGGAAAAGCATACCCGTCATACGCGCACTTTACAATTACTTACAATCTCCTTCTTTTTAAAAATACAGTCAGCCCCATAACCAGCATTATCAGTGGCATTAAGAACACTATAATTACGCAGGAACTCAGCGCCTCAGCCGATATGGTCAGCACTCCCGACACCAGCGATTTTGGGCGTATTATTGACTTCTGCGTCGAATTTGCTTGCCAATTAACCGCGTTTAGTATAAAATCCTTGTTGTACACCGCGATTTCGGAATCCACAAGATTTGCTGTGCCTACCGCCATCACGCTCGCTTCAACCTTGCCGTCAGCCGTCAAAATGCCGGAAACAACCGCAACATCAATCGGGCCCGCAACGTCGCTTTCCTGCATCGCAATGGTGTTTATTTCCATATCCGACCTCGCGAACGACGCCTCGGATGTGCTTAAAAGCGGGGTAATATCTAAAGTTTCGGCGGCGTCCTCACGTATGCTCACCTGCCGCGCCACGGGCACAATAATGCTTATATTGCTGCTCGCAATCGCTTCGGTGATGGCATGATAGCCCACATTTGGTACGAGCGTCGTCGGGTAACGATCCAGCACCCGCCCGGCGTCAGTCTCGACGACTAAATTCCTCTGGAACTCCAATCCCCAATCGGAACTCAAATACCCTTGCAAATTAGGCAAATTAGGCGTTTCGACATCAAGATACACCTGCAGTCCGCGCCCGCTCGCAAGGAATCTATCCAATGAATCAATCTCGCTCGCGGCAAAATCCGTGCGCGGGGCAATTATCATTAATACGGCGATATCCTCGGGGATTTCACCTAAAATTGTGTTCACTTCCACAAGCTCATATCCGTTGTTGTGAGCAATATCCGAAACGGTGGTGTCCTCGGTCACCTTGCCGCCATGCCCCATTGCAACCCCGATTTTTAGCTGCTCGTTGGACGTTACGCTCGTGATTGCCGCTGTGATTTTCTCCTCGGCAATGAGCGTGTCGGCATACATTCCCGTGCTTGAGCCGTAAAACTCCGAATTGCCCAGCACAACGAACCTGTCGCCGCTCGTCACCACCACGCTCCCCTCGGTGACGGTTTTGCTTGCGCTTGAGTATTTTTCCACCAAAAGTGGGTCAATTTCGGGATTAACAATTCCCGACGTTATATGCCCGCTCTCCGAATCGTACTTGTCAACGATTCTGTTCATTATTTCATCTTGATTTTCAGGCAGGTAAAACGAAAGTATCTGCACATCCTTATCAATATCCTTCAAAATCTCCTTGCTCTCCTGCGACAAGGTGAAAACCTTCGTCTCCGTGAGGTCCAGGCGCAAATTCCAGTTGTATTTGTCCATGACGAATTGCAGACCCAGATTAACCACCGCGATGGCGCAAATTACGCTCACCGTTATCGGCACGCGGCTGCCCCATTTGCGCAGAAATTTGCCGTCCAGCTTGACCGTCGCCAGAAACAGGAATATCGCCGCAAACGATATGAAATATATCAGCCCGGTGAGAGTAAGATCGCCATACACGAACTCGCTGAATCGCGATAAAACGGACACGAAGCTCACAATATTAGCGTAGATGTCGCTCGTGAACAGACCGGTGAGCCCGTTTGCCAGCCACAAAAGCAGCAGGAACGAGAACGAAATAACCGCCGCCACCATTTGGCTTTCGGTGAGCGCCGACGCGAAAACTCCCAGCGCAATCAGCGCGGACCCCATCAGGAAATAGCCCACGAACAGCGAGATTATCGACCCGACTGACGGCTGACCGAATATGACCAAAATCAAGGGGTACACTCCCATTATTACGAGCGAAACCGCAAAGACCGTCACTGCCGCGAAATATTTGCCTAATATGATTTGAGTCGATGTAACCGGCGACGTAAACAATAGTTGGTCCGTTTTGGCGCGCCGCTCCTCCGCTATCAAACGCATTGTGAGCAAAGGCACAAGAAATAGCAATACTATGCTTATGTTTTGGAAAAACATTGATATGTCCGTCATTCGCTGCTCCAGATTTGTTATCGTGAAGAAAAATCCTCCCAGCAAAAGTGTAAATCCGATAAAAATGTAGCCTGTTGGCGATGTGAAATACGCCCGTATTTCTCTCTTATAAATCGCTTTCAACGGTATCATTCCTTTCCTCTAAATTATTTTCTCCGCTAAATTCACCCACGCCTACAAGCTCCGGCGTTTTTTCCTTCGGCGTCTCTTTCGTTGAATCCCCGCTGATATTGCCACTTTCGCCATCGTCGCCGCTTCCACTGTAACTGCCGCTGTCTTCGCTGCTGTCGTTGCCTCCGCTGTAATTCGTAGTTTCCGTTTTCTTTTGCGCCTTGCTATTCAACGAAACATACTTCCGCCCGCTAGTTTTTGCGCTTATTTTCGGGGTTTGGGACGTCTTGGATTCATCGTTTTGCGTCATATTCTCATTGGATTTCGTCAAAGTTTCATTAGTTCCCTCCGTCGTATCCGTCCCGCTCTCATTCGTATTTTCGGATTCCGTCGTGTTCGTCTCTGCGAGTTCAGGCTCATTTGTCGCGCTTTCCGCCGTATTCCCCTGCGTAATCTCCTGCTGCCCCTCTTCCAGCGCCCTCGCGTACGCCGCCTCGTCAGACGTAACCCGCAAAAATACCTGCTCCAGCGTCTCGCCGCCCGACGTAAGCTCACCAATCGTGCCCTCCGCCACAAGCTCACCGTTGCTTATAATCACAACACGCGTGGCAACTGCGCTTATTTCCTGCATTATGTGCGAGCTCAAGATGATTGTGTGGTTCTGCGCAAGCGTGGTTATAAGCTCGCGTATTTCCACAATCTGCTTCGGGTCAAGCCCCACCGTCGGCTCGTCAAGAATCAAAATTTGCGGGCTGCCGACCAATGCCTGCGCTATCCCAACGCGCTGACGATACCCCTTAGACAGGTTTTTGAGCAGCCTTTTTTCCACGTCGTCGATTTTCGTCATCTCCATGATTTCTTTCAAATGCTCCTTGCGCGGCAATTTCACCTTTTTCAGCTCATAAACAAAATTCAGGTACTCGCGAACCGTCATGTCTAAATACAGCGGCGGCTGCTCCGGCAAATAGCCGATTAACGCCCCTTTTGTAATTTCAACACTGCCGCTCGTCGGCATAATGTACCCTGTAATAATGTTCATGGTCGTGGATTTTCCCGCGCCGTTCGGACCCAAAAATCCCAAAATTTCGCCCTGCTCCACCGTAAAATTTAGTCCGTTTACCGCCGTCTTGTCACCGTACTTTTTTGTAATTTCAGTTAGCTGGATAACCATTTTTACCTCCTCATTCCCTTCTTTTTTAGTTTAGTCTCGCGAATTTTCCCGTGTGCCCTCCGCATCCGTACATTTTATATGAAGTTCTTTCAATTGTTTTTTATCTACAAAATCCGGCGCGCCGCTCATCAATTCCGCCGCCGTCTGCACCTTGGGGAACGCAATAACTTCCCTTATAGACTCGCTTTTGGTCAGCAACATCACCACGCGGTCTAAGCCATACGCTATCCCGCCGTGGGGAGGCGTGCCGTATTTAAACGCCTCCAGCAAAAATCCGAACCGCTCCCACGCCTCTTTTTCGCTGAATCCCAATAGTTTAAACATCCGCTCCTGCAGGGCAGTGTCGTGGATGCGCAAGCTCCCGCCGCCGATTTCATTCCCGTTAAGTATTATGTCGTACGCCTTCGCCCGCACCTTTTCCGGCGCGCTCTCCATGAGCGGGATATCCTCGTCCATCGGCGCGGTAAAAGGATGATGCTTAGCCGTGTACCGCTTCTCGTCGCTGTCATATTCCAGCAGCGGAAAATCCGTCACCCAAAGAAACTCGAATTTGCTATCATCTATCAAATCAAGCCTCCGTGCAAGCTCCAATCGAAGGTTGCCCATACTATCAAAAACGATATCGTCGCTGTCCGCAACAAACAAGATAACATCGCCAACCTCCGCCTTCGTTTGCGAGAGTATTCCATCTATTTCCGCCTTGCTCAAAAATTTGGTAATGGGCGACTTCAGCTCGTCTTGCTCGACCACAATCCACGCAAGCCCCTTGGCGCGGTAGATTTTGACAAACTCCACCAGCCCGTCCAAATCCCGCCGCGAAAGCTTGCTCGCCGCCCCCTTCGCGTTAATCGCACGGACGCTCCCTCCACTTTCTATCGCGCCGGAAAACACCTTGAACTCGCTGCTTTTCACAACTTCCGAAAGATTCGTCAATTCCATACCAAAACGCGTGTCGGGCTTGTCGCTGCCAAAACGCTCCATCGCCTCGGCGTAGCTCATCCGCGCAAGCGGCAGCTTTATATTTATCCCTAAAATGCCGCTCATAATCTCGGAAATCAGCCCTTCGTTCACCTCTATTATATCTTCAATGTCCACGAAAGACATCTCAACGTCAATTTGCGTAAATTCCGGCTGGCGGTCCGCCCTCAAATCCTCGTCGCGGAAACATCGTACAATCTGGAAGTATCGGTCTATCCCCGAAATCATGCATATTTGCTTATATAACTGCGGCGACTGCGGCAAGGCATAAAACGCCCCGGCATGGACGCGGCTCGGCACCAAATAATCGCGCGCGCCCTCCGGCGTACTTTTGGTCAGCATGGGTGTTTCAATCTCCAAAAACCCGTGCCCGTCCAAATAATCGCGCACAATTTTAGCGATTTTATGCCGCGTAACCAAATTGCGCTGCATGTTCGGACGCCGCAAATCCAAATACCGATATTTCAGACGCACCTGCTCATTTGTTTCGGAATCTTCCTCAATTTCAAAGGGCGGAGTTTCCGATTGCGCCAGAACCGATACCTTATCTGCCTTAACCTCAATTTCCCCCGTAGCAATGCCAGAATTTACCGTATCCGCGCTGCGTTCGCGCACCTCGCCCTCGACGGAAATCACATACTCGCGTCCCATGCGCGGCGCGTCGTCATTGCACACAATTTGTATAATCCCGCTCCTGTCACGCAAGTCGACAAAAGAAATCCCGCCTAAATCACGCTGTTTTGCCACCCATCCCATGAGAGTGACCCTTTGCCCCACCTGCGCCTTCGTAAGCTCGCCGCACATCATCGTTCTCTTCATTATATTTCAACCCCTTTGGTAGATACGTCATTTATCCGATATTTCCGCTCTTCGCCCGTCCGCATGTCGCGGAGGACAAACTCCCCGCTTTCAACCTCGTCGCCGCCGATTATCGCGGAATGCCCCGCTCCGATTTTGTCCGCGTACTTCATTTGCGCCCTCGGCGACCTCTCCATCACCTCTAAATCAACGGAAATCGCTTGTCCGCGCAAATCCGCCGCCAGCTTCAACGCGCACCTCCTGCCTTCTTCCCCAATCCAGCCTATATAAACATCGGGAGAATCACTCCCCGGCACCTCTATATCGCACTTTTCTAAGCAAAGCAGCAGCCTTTCCAGCCCCATGGCGAACCCAACCGCCGGAGTGGGCTTCCCGCCGAATTGCTCGACCAGCCTGTCGTATCTTCCACCGCCGCACACCACGTTTTGCGCACCTATGTCGCCCGCCGTTATTTCAAAAACGGTGCGCGTATAATAATCCAGACCGCGCACAATGTGGCTATCTATCACAAAATCAATGCCCAGCGCGGCAAGCCCGTCCTGCACACTTTTAAAATGCTCCGCGCACTCCCCGCACAGAATATCTATCATTTTAGGCGCGTTTTCGGCAATTTCAGCGCAATGCGGATTCTTGCAGTCAAGCACACGCATGGGGTTCCTTTCGAGCCGATTTTGGCACAGCTCGCAAACTTCCTTACCCTTGAAATATTCCTTCAACGAATTATTATATGCGCTCTTGCATTCACCGCACCCAACGCTGTTTATCCCGACATTCAGCTTGCTCAAGCCCGCGCTCACAAGCAATTCCACCGCCATGCTTATAGCTTCGACGTCCGCCGTTGCACCGCCCGCCCCGAACATTTCCGCGCCAAATTGGTGAAACTCGCGCAGACGCCCTGCCTGCGGCTTCTCGTAGCGATAGCAGCTGCAAATATAGTAAAGCCGCGACGGCGACGTGTTGGCATGCAAATTATGCTCCAAATACGCTCGAACTGCGCCCGCGGTGCCTTCAGGACGCAAGGTTATGCTGCGCCCGCCCTTATCGTCAAAGGTGTACATCTCCTTTTGGACTATATCGGTATCATCGCCTATTCCGCGCTTAAACAGCTCCGTATGCTCAAAAACGGGCGTACGTATCTCGAAATATCCAAATTGGCGGCAAACCTTATGTATCTTGCCTTCAATATATTGCCATTTGCCGCTGTCAATCGGCAGGACATCCCTTGTTCCGCGTGGAGCGCGATTTTCCACTGTTTATCCCTCACTTTCGCAAATACTCTGCAATAAATTTTTCATTTCATCCACGCCTTCGCCCGTCACGCCCGAAAACGGAATTACCACCGCATCCGAGCCTAATTTAAGCGTGTTTACAATCTCCTGCATACATCCCGTAATTTGGCTTTTCTTAACCTTGTCTTGCTTCGTCATGACTATTATCGGCGCAAAACCGCACTCGCGCACCCAATTATTCATCGTCACATCGTCAGCCGACGGCTTATGTCGCATGTCGACAAGCTGTATAACGGCGCTTAGCCCCTCGCGTTTCGTCAGATACTCATCTATCATTTTTGCCCATTTTTTGCGCTCACCTTCGGACCTTTTCGCGTATCCATACCCCGGGAGGTCGACAACCCTTAGCGCGCCGTCAATATTATAAAAATTTATCGTCGAAGTTTTCCCCGGCGTCTGGCTGACTCGCGCGAAATTCCGACGGTTGAGGACTGCGTTGATAAGCGTGGATTTCCCTGCGTTTGACCGCCCGCAAAGCGCGATTTCCGGCAAATTTCCGGCTGGATACTGTCGGCTTTCAACTGCCGAAATCTCAAGGCTCACATTATTGAAATTCATTGTATTCCACCCGCAATCGGGTAGCTGCTAAACGCGTTCGCAACGACGTCGTCCATGTTGTCGGCTATCACAAAGTTTATCTCTTTTTGCACCGTATTCGGCATTTCCTCTATGTCTTTTTCGTTTTCACGCGGGATAATCACGGTTGTTATGCCCATTCTATGCGCCGCCAGCACCTTCTCTTTTAAGCCGCCTATCGGCAAAACCCGCCCCCTCAGCGTTATTTCCCCCGTCATTGCAACGTCCTTGCGCACGGGTACATGCGCCAACGCCGAGATTAACGCCGTCGCCATCGCAATTCCCGCTGACGGACCGTCCTTTGGCGTCGCGCCTTCGGGCACGTGGATGTGTATGTCCGTGTGCTTGTAGAAATTTTCATCGACGCCCATATCCACGCCTTTCATGCGGATATAGCTAATCGCCGCCCTCGCAGACTCCTTCATAACGGAACCCAAATGCCCTGTGAGCTGGATTTTCCCCGCCCCTTTCAGCACATTCACCTCGATGGGCATGGTTTCCCCGCCGACCTGCGTCCACGCCAGCCCCGTAGCGACGCCGACCTCGTCCTTCCTTATCGCCTTATCCGAATGGTAGCGCGGCTTGCCCAAAAATTTAGCCACATTCCCCGCCGTAACGGTAATTTTATTGCTCTCTCCGTCCACCAGCCGACGCGCGCACTTGCGGCAAACCTTGGCTATCTGCCGCTCCAAATTCCTGACTCCCGATTCTCGCGTGTAGTGGTCAATCATCGCTCTTATAGCGCTCTTTTGAATGATAAGCTGGTCCGGCTTAATGCCGTTTTCCTCACGCTGCCTGCGCAAAAGATATTTTAACGCAATTTGCTCCTTCTCCTCGGCGGTGTACGTCCCTATCTCGATAATTTCCATGCGGTCCATCAGAGTGCGCGGTATGTTTTCCACGCTGTTTGCCGTAGCTATGAAGAACACATCGGACAAATCAAACGGAACTTCCACGTAATGATCACGAAACGCCGAGTTTTGCTCGTTATCCAAAACCTCGAGCATCGCGGACGCCGGGTCGCCCCTGAAATCATTGCTCATTTTATCAATCTCGTCGAATAAAATGACCGGGTTTTTGCTCCTTGCAATGCGCAACGCGCTTATAATTCTGCCCGGCATGGCGGCGACATAGGTCTTTCTGTGCCCCCGAATTTCCGCTTCGTCACGTACTCCGCCCAGCGAAACACGCGTAAATTTGCGCCCCATCGCTCTCGCAATGGACTTTGCAATAGAAGTCTTCCCCACTCCAGGCGGACCGACCAAACACAAAATCTGCCCGTGCGTGGACTCATTCAGCTGCCTGACCGCCAGAAATTCTATAATCCGCTCCTTGACGTTTTCCAGCCCGTAATGGTCCTCGTTCAGCACCTTTTCCGCCTTTGCTATGCTTATTTTATCCTTCGTTTTCGTATTAAAAGGTAGGTCCAGCACAACATCCAAATAGCTGCGGATTACCTCCGCCTCCGCCGAATGCATACCGGAATTTTTTAGCCTATTAATCTCTCTTTTTATATGCTCCTTGCTCTCATCGCCCAGATTCAACTTTTCCAGCCGCTCCAAATATTTTTCGCTTCCGCCCGTTCCGCCGTCACCAAGCTCGCTCTCGATAACCTTCATTTGCTCCCTCAAATAATACTCGCGATTATTATCAGCCAGCTTGCTAAGCACCTTTTCCTGAATTTTTTGCTCCATCTGACGGATTTCCAAATCGCCCGTCATAATCTCAACAGCCTTCTCCAGCCGCTCGTAGGGGTTGCTCATCTCGAGAATCGTTTGCTTGTCCGTGAGCTTATGAAACGTGTTTGCCGCTATTATGTCCGCGAATTCTCCCATGTTGTTCGTATTTATCGCCGTAATCACAATTTCTGACGTTATTTTGGGGTACATGGAGCAATACACTTCAAAAATGTCCTGCGCCAGGCGGAAAGTCGCTTCTATTTCTTGATTCATCTTGACACGCACCGTTGGAATTCGGCGAACTTTAACCGTCGAATATGCGTCCCCATCGATAAATTCCTTGATTTCGGCGCGGTGAAGCCCCTCGACCAAAATGCGAACCCCCAGCCCGGGAAGCTTTAAAAGTTGCTTAATAACCCCAACCGTGCCTATTTTATATAAATCATTCTCCGTCGGATTATTTTTGGTATCGTTAGATTGCGCCACTAAAAAAATACGTTGGTCGTCGGTCATCGCCTTTTCCAGCGCGGCAACTGACCGCCTGCGCGCAACGTCAAAATGCAAAACCATATAGGGGAAAACCACCATTCCATTTAAAGGAATAAGCGGCAAAATTGTTTGATTCGTCAACATATCACCTCATAAGCGTATTATATACCATATATGAAAATATATCAAGGGTTTTTATTCGCGCTTTCTACATTCCCCTCTGTTGATGCTTCTTCTTCGAGCTCGTCCGGGATGCGGAGCCTCACAACCCGCTCTTCTTCCTTCGGAGTTTCTTGCCCGTCGCCTTCATCAACCTTCTTTTCGGCATCCGTTTTTTTCTGCTTTTCCTCCATGTTTTTCCGATGATATTTATTTTCCGCCACTTTCTCCAAAATTTTGTCAGGCTGCCTCTGCCAAATGATTGCGGTTTCCTTGTCGTCATCGCCGCAAACAATATTAGGTAGCTTTTCGCGCATCAGCTTTTTGAATTCTTCTATTTCATCACGTTTTTTCCCAAAACGCACGTTCCATTGTTTTTTGTCCGCGAATCCTATAATTACGTCTCTTTTTTTCGTCGCCCAGCGCGTTAATACCGTTTTTTCCATGGTTTTCGTCTGGAACACGCACACAATTTCCGCGAGATTCCGCAAACGCAATATCAAATAACCGTTATAAAAAATCCAATTTTCCGTCACAATCAGATTAGGAAACTCCGGAAGACCATAGACCGATATTTCCTTCTCAAATTGCTCGTAATTGTCAAGCTCTCCACCTTCGCGCGCGAACGCCCGAAAAATTTTATTCGTATACGGCTTTTTTCGGCTTTTATTGCATGATTTCCACAGCCAAACTGACCAAGCCCCAACAACCCCGAAAAGTACCGTCGCATACGGGTCAAACTCAGGGATTTCTCTGCCGTTTTCAATAAGGACATCCACCGATTGCTCCGCTTCCTCTAAGGTCATACCGGTTTCTACAAGCGAATTAACCCATTCCGTGCGCTGTTCCGGCGATATATCGCGTATCGCAAACAAATTAGACAGCTGCCCCAAAACCTGCAGAAGCATGACGATAAAAATCAATATCGCAATCCTCTTTTTGCGCTTTGACGTCCTTTTGATGTGTTTAACCAAAAATCCCTTTTTAGCCGTTACTTTGCTCATCAGCTCACCTCTTCTTCAACAATTCCGCCGTTTCCGCCGCTATCATAAGCTCCTCATTTGTCGGTATTACGAAGACCCGCACACGGGAACCTGCCGCGGTAAGCTCGATTTGTTCGCCGCGAACCGCGTTTTTGCCGCCGTCAATCTTAATGCCCAAGCTGCTCATATCCTCCAGCGCCAAGCGGCGCACCTCCGTGTCATTTTCGCCCACTCCACCTGCAAAAACTATCGCGTCCGCGCCGTTTAGCGCCGCCATGTACGCGCCTATGAATTTTTTCACTTGATACACAAACATATGCAATGCCAGCGTCGCAAGCTTGTCGCCCGCATCGCTTTTTTCCCATATATCGCGGAAATCACTGCTCACTTGCGAGACCGCCAACAGCCCGGACTCCTTGTTAAGCAGCTGACTGATATCGCTCGCCGTCATGCCCGTTTTGCCCATTAAATACATCGGTATCGCCGGGTCAATGTCCCCGGAGCGCGTGCCCATCATGACCCCCGCGAGCGGAGTAAATCCCATGGATGTATCGATGGATTTACCGTCTTTCACCGCAGTTATCGACGAACCGTTGCCCAAGTGGCATGTGATAATTTTGACGCTCTCCCGCGGCTTCCCGAGCAATTGCGCCGCCCTCTGCACAAGATATTTATGCGAAGTGCCGTGCGCGCCGTACCTCCGCACCTTGTAATCCTCGTACATTTTCCGCGGGATAGGGTATATATAAGCTTTTTCCGGCATAGTTTGATGGAAAGCCGTGTCGAACACGACCACCTGCGGCACGTCCGGCATGGCTGCCTCGCAAGCCTCAATCCCCGCAATATTAGCGGGATTATGTAGCGGCGCCAATTCTATGCAGTCGCGCACCTTATTCATAACGTCATCGTCTACCAACACGGAACCCGCAAAATACTCCCCGCCATGCACCATTCTGTGCCCTATCGCGTCCACGCGGTCCTCCAGCCCGCCGAGCAAAACATCTATTGCCTCACTGTGCGTGGACGGTCCCCCATCCATGCCTATCCTCTCGATTATGCCCTTTGCAAGCACATTTTCATTCTCCATATTAATCAGTTGATACTTCACAGATGAACTGCCCGCGTTGATTACCAAAATATTCACTTCAAACAATCCTTTCGTTTTTTATATTCCATAAATTTCCATAAAATCTTTTTATAGCCGCTTCGGCATTTTTTGAGCTTGAATGCTCGTAAGCGCGACAACGCCCACAATATCTTCCGCCGAACAGCCGCGCGATAAATCGTTGACGGGAGCCGCGATTCCTTGCATCAACGGTCCGTACGCCTCCGCCCCCGCAAACCGCTCAGCCATCTTATATCCGATGTTTCCTGCCTGTAAATCAGGGAAAATCAGCACATTCGCCTTCCCGCCCAAAACATTCTGCGGCGCTTTTTTAGCCGCTATTTCTGGCACAACCGCCGCGTCCAGCTGTATCTCGCCGTCCACCGCCAAATGAGGCGCTTTTTCCCGAACCAGCTGCACCGCGTTCCTCACTTTATCGACCAATTCCCCCTGCGCGCTTCCGTATGTAGAATAGGAAAGCATCGCGACCTTGGGCGTTTTTTCTATAAACATCTTGAACGAATCAGCCGTTGCGATTGCAATTTCCGCCAATTCCTTCTCGTTCGGGTTAGGATTCATTCCGCAATCCCCAAAAGCGAACACACCGTTTTCTCCCAGATTTTTATTGTCCAAAAACATGATGAAAAACGCGGAAACTAACTTCGACCCGGGCGCCGTTTTTAAAATTTGCAACGCGGGACGAAAGGTGTCACTCGTCGAATGCGCCGCTCCCGCGACCATTCCGTCCGCATCCCCCATTTTAACCATCATCACCGCATAATAAAGCGGATTTTGCATAAGCTCCGCCGCCTGCCGCTCCGTCATGCCCTTTTCCTTGCGCAATTCAAACAACGTCCGCGCGTACTCATCCGCCTTTTCGCGCCTATCCGTCAGCAAAATTACATTCGCAAAGCCTTCCTTCTCAATCTGCCGCGCCGCGTCCACTACCCTCTCGTCGTCGCTTTCCGGAAGCACAATCGTCTTCATGTCCTCGCGAGCGCGCCGCTTAATTTCGTCTATAAATGCCCCCATATCTCATTCCCCTTCTTTGATGTCATCATCAATGAGCTCAATATCAATTTCTTCTTCAAAATCCATGTCCGTGACCGGCTTGCCTTTGGATGTAAAATCCTCGCGGTACCCCGAATTCTTCACATGTACACCCGCGTTCTGCGCGAAATCCGCAATTTTCGTCGCGTTCGCCTTGCGGATATAATACAAAAATTGGTCGCGCCTCTCCGTGGAAATTTTCTTAATTTCGTCCTTCAATCTCGCTATTTTGCGCGTCGCCTCCTCGACCAAATCGCGCCTGCGGAATTCGTCAATTTCCTTTATGACGTCCGCCTTTAATTTTGCCGAAATCTCTTCTATTTGCGTGTTTTTTGCGTCAATCAGCTCCTTGAAGTGCTTTCGCTTCTCCGTGAACCACTCCTTTGTCTGTTTGCCAAAATCGCGATTGTCATCAACTAAATTGTCGATATCCTCCTTTACCTTCTTTGCCGCCCCCGCAAGCATTACACCCGCAGTGACACCCGCCGCAAGCCAAAATAACCGCTTTGAACCCTTTTTTCCCATAGTAAACACCCCTCTTAATATTTCTTATCCAATGCGCGCAAAATTGTTTGCCTCGCATCTCTACTTCCTATATTATACCCTAACCGCGTACTTGTCAAGCACTATTTTCATAAGGTACACAGAAACAACCACCATCACCGCGTCGCACAGCGCTTGCGCCCACACGAAGCCTATAAACCCGAACATGCTTTTAAGCAGCAGCGCGAGCGGTATATACAGCACCCCCTGCCTCGACACCGCCAGCACCAACGCCGCGCGGGACTTGCCGATCGACTGCAGGGTGGTGAGTATCACCAATTCCGGACCTACCAACAGCCACGAAGCTATTTGCGCGCGCAGAATTTTGGTGCCTATGCTTATTATGGACTGATCATAGGTAAATACCGCCATAGTTTCACGGGCGATCGCAAAGAATATGATAAAAAGCGCGGTACCTATCACAAGCGTCAGCTCGCTACCGCGCCGCACGACCTCTCGCAGACGTTCAGCGTTTTTCGCGCCGTAGCTATAGCCCGAAATAGGCTGACACCCCGCTGAAATGCCTATAAACACGAACAGTCCCACGAGTGAAATCTTAAACGCAATGCCCATCGCCGAGACTTCGAGCACGCCATACCCCGCCGCCACATTGCTATTGAAAACCATCGAAATCGTCAGAAGAAATTGCCCCATAGCCGCGGGAAGTCCTATTTTAAAAATCTGATAAATTGTAGATTTGTCGAATTTAAACACGGAAAAGCGCATTCTCACTATGGTGTGCCCTGAAAAATAAATACATAAATAATATATCAATCCCAATAAATTCCCTAAAACAGTCGCAATCGCCGCGCCCTGCACACCCATATCGAAAACAAAAATGAATAAAGGGTCCAGCAAAATATTCGCAACTACGCCAATTATCATACCAATCGTAGAATGATGCGTCGCGCCCTCCGCCCGAAGGATTTGGCTTAGCGTGTAGTTGGTCATGATTATAACCGCACCGTAAAGCAAAACTAGCGTGTATTGGCGCGCGAATTCATGCACAGCCGCAAGCCGCTCAAAATCCGCCCCCAGAAAATTTATGAGAGGTTTAATATATACGATTCCTAAAAACGCGGATATAATCGCAATTATTATGCAAAAAACAACGCTGATTGACAATGTGCGCTGTGCGCGGAGCATTCTCTTCGCCCCCAAACAACGCGAGATATGCGCCGCGCCGCCCGTCCCAATTATCGCGGTTATAGACAAAAATATCACAAAAATAGGCGTTGAAACATTTGCCGCCGCGAGTTGATTCGCGTCGCCCAACATTCCAATGAACCATACGTCCACTAAATTGTACAAAACCTGCACAATCATGCCCATCACTACCGGCAGCGACAGCTTAATTATCGCCTTCATGACCGGCATTCCCGCAAGTATATTAATTCGTTTTTCCATAACTCAGATTCCTACACCCGTCCTTTGTGACCACGACCATGTCCTCCAGCCTCACGCCGCCGACCCCCTCAAGATAAATGCCCGGCTCAACGGTAATAACCATGCCTTCCTCCAGAATCGCCGTGCTTTTGGGCGAAATTCGCGGCTCCTCATGCACCACCGTTCCCACGCCGTGCCCCGTGCTGTGCATAAAATTTTCCGCGAACCCTGCCGCGTTTATTATGTCTCGCGCCGCTTTATCGACATCGCTCGCCCTAGCCCCTTCGCGGATGACCGACAACGCCGCCGTCTGCGCTTCCTGCACTATATCATGGATTTTGCGCATTTGCGGCGAAATTTCCCCGCAGGCAATCATGCGCGTCATGTCCGAGCAGCAGCCGTTCACCTTACAGCCAAAATCCAGCATAACATACCCATTTGTAGGGATTTTTTCGTCCGACGGCACCGCGTGTGGATTCGCCGACCGTTCGCCGCTTGCCACAATCGTATCAAACGCAAGCCCTTCCGCGCCGTTTTTTCTCATAAAAAACTCGAGTTCAAGCGCAATATCACGCTCCGTCTTCCCGGGCGATACATATTCTTTTATGTAGGTAAACGCGTCATTCGCAATGCTCGCCGCCGTGCGCATATTCTCTATTTCATAAGGAGTTTTGCGGAGATTTTGCGGAAGGACCAAAGCCCCAGCCGCGCGTTCCACAATCGCGTCAATCGCGAGGCAATAGCTCAACGCCCCAAACCCGCTGATTTGCCCGATACACGCGCCCGCCGTCACGGAATGCTCGCGAAAATCCTCCCTGGCGTGTATATTGGAAATATGCACTTCAACAGCGGGAATATTCACCGCCGCAAGCGCGTCGCGTATGGCAACGCTGTAGTGCGTGTGCGCCGCCGGATTAATTACAATGCCGTCGAAGCCGTCAAAATCCGCTGCCGCAGCATGTATCCGCTCCACAATCGCTCTCTCCGAGTTAGACTGAAAAAACTCCATGCGGACGCCCTTGTACGCGGCAAAAAGCTCAATTTCGAGGTTAAATTCCTCAAGGGTGCGGCTGCCGTATACGCCTCTTTCCCTATGACCCAGCCTATTCAAATTAACGCCTTGTATAACCAAAATTTTCACCGTTTCATCACCCTTTTCATATATAATGCGTCAATGCCCTGAGTGCCCCGCGATTCGCAAATTATGACGGGAGTCGCCCCCTTTTTCGCCATTGCCTCCGCCAGCGGCTCAAACTCCGGACCGTACGTTTTGTCCTTAAAAGTCAAATGCTTGCTCTCGCCACCCGCAGTATACATTATTTTGCTAAAATGCGCGTGGAAATTCTTTGCGCGATGCTCCCCCAGCTTGCTTTCCATAGTATCCAAAATTTCCATATAATCGCCGATGCCCTTTATCCCACCGTGCGTACGCGCGTTTAGATGCCCAAAATCAATCGCGGGGAACAGCCGCTCGTCAAGCGCGCAAATTTCCATGGTCTCGTCCAAGCTCCCGAGCTGATTTATCTTGCCCATGGTTTCAAAACAAATTATAATATCCTCCAGCCTCTCCATCTCCACCTCGCGCATCAAAATCGGTATGAACTCCCGTGATTTCCGCATGGCAAGCGCGCGGTTCTGCCCTGCCGAACCCATGTGTACGACAATTCTTTCCGCCCCCATGTCTCTTGCCCGACGCAGCGTTTTTGTGATATACTGTATGTTATTTTGCTTTTTTTGCTCATCCGTGGTGGCAATATTTATATAATACGGGCTGTGAATCGTCATCAAAATCCCGTTTTCACGCGCCTTTTCCCCGAGCTTTTTAGCCGTACCCTCCGATATGCGAATCCCGCGCCCGCATTGGTACTCAAAAGCGTCCAGCCCAATTTCGCGCAGGTATTGCGGCATTTCAAGCGCGGATTTATGCCCTTTTTCGTAAAAATCGTCCGGACTTCCCGCTACCCCGAATTTTATCATTTAAGCAACTCCTAAACAACTCCGATTTCAGCAAATTTTTTATGTATTCTTCGCAATAATTCTTCATTTTCCATCAAATCAACGCCGTGCCATATCTCCGCCGCGCGAATCGCCTGAAAAATCAGCATGTTTAAGCCGTTTTGCGTCTGGCACCCCCGCTCACGCGCCTGTTTAAGGAAACGTGTTTCAGGCGGCAAGTAAATTATATCCGTCACATTCGGCTTAAAGCCCGAATCTTCCGGCAAATCTATACCATTATTTCCGCCTTCAAACATCTCAGCTGACGATGTATTTATCAAAATATCACATTCCGGCGTAAAAGCCTCCGGCAGCTCATAATCAACGCCAAAATCCGCCGCCAACTTCGCCGCTTTTTCCTGCGTTCTATTATAAACGGTAATTTCCTCCGCGCCGTCCCGCAGCAACGCGTATATCACGCCACGCGCCGCGCCGCCAGCCCCGATAATCTTCACCTTCGCCCCCGTCACGCGCACCCCCGCACGCTTGAGCATCTGCGAAAACCCGTCCGCGTCCGTATTATATCCGACCATGCGCCCCTCAATGCTGCGCACCGTGTTTACCGCCCCGATTTTTTCCACTTCCGCGCCGATTTCATCCAGATATTGCATAATCGCAATTTTATGGGGCGCCGTGACGTTAAACCCCTTCACATCCCCGCCGCGAACTTCATTAATAAAACAAGCGAGCTCCTCTTGACCGATTTGCCTCGCCGTATACGTTTGACCCATCCCTAAAAAATCCAAAATCGCATTGTGTATCAGAGGCGAATGCGAGTGTTTTATCGGGTCGCCTATAACATAAAATTTATCCATAATATACCTCTTTAATTATTGCGCCCTTTGATTAAGGTATCTTCAAAATCCTGCAATTTACGTCTATGAAAGCTATGCGCGTCGGAAATCCTTTTTACTAAAATGGAAAATATCCCCATGCGGTTCGCGCCCAAAACATCGGTGATAAGCTGGTCGCCAACCATACACGCCTCGCTCGCCTCGACGCCGAATTTCTTCAAAATCTCGCGGAAATTCTTCTTCAGCGGCTTGTGCGCCAGATGGACTATGTGAATCCCCTTGTCAATCTCCAGTTGCTGCGCGCGTTCAGCCGTGTTGTTGGTCATGATACACACTAAAAACCCTTCGTTTTGGAGCTGATTGAGCCAATCCACAACGCTTTCATGCGGTTTTGCCTCGTTCGGAGCGACAAGCGTGTTGTCAATATCCAAAATAATCAGCTTTATTCCGCGCTCTTTCAGCCTCTCCAAATTTATATCCTGCACCGCCGGAATCATTTCCCTCGGCATCAGCAAATCTCTTATTCGCATATTTCGCCACTACACCTCATCTATGACTTCTATTGCGGTATCCGGGCACATTATAGCGCAAAACGCGCACCCGATACATAGCTTTTCATCTGTCAAGCGCGCCGGGAAAAACCCCTTAGAATTCAAGCCCTTCTTTGCAATCGCGATAATCTTCTTAGGGCAAACACCCACGCAAAGCCTGCATCCCTTGCATTTTTCCTTGTCAATAACCGCCTTACGCATCCATTACACCGCGCTTTCCACTATTCTGGGCAGCATCCCGAAAATCCCTTTAATAACGCTGATTTTAACCGTCACACTCTCGCCGCCGCGCGCCCCGACCGCGTTTATCGCCTGAATTTTCGCCTTGCCGGAATTGCACCCGCCGCACTTAACACACGCGGTCTCGCACAAATTTTGCCTGTCGATAAGGACGAACGCCCTGTCGCCGTCGGTACTCTCAACAACCCCTTTAGCAATCACACATTCGCCCCCTTCTCCGCTGCTCGCAAGCTCCTAATAACCGCCTGCCCCTCTGCCTTTTTTACGCTTTTTACGTGCCGCCTCGGACTTTTTCTTGCGCGCCAAGCTAGGCGGAACGTAATGTTCGCGCTTACGCACTTCCGCCATGGTCCCTGCTCGCTGGCATTCGCGTTTAAAACGCTTCAGCGCGTTGTCTATAGATTCATTATTTTTAATCGTCGTCCCGGACATATGCTTCCCCTCCCCTCAGGAGATACCGATAATTTACCGCTTAAATACCCTTACAAAATTATTATACCTGACATTTACCACATTGTCAAGTATTTTTCAAAAAAAGTGTTGCATTATTATTTATCTTGTTGTATAATAGCCATGAGGGGGGCTGAATGTGAATACGGAAAAGCTGGAATCGTTAGCTCGGCAAGTGCGAAAAAGCGCGTTAGACATGGTGTATCGCGCAAAATCAGGGCACATCGGCGGCTCGTTTAGCATCGCGGACGTGATGGTGGCGATTTACTTTTACTCGTGGAAGGACGGCGACAAATTTGTGCTGTCTAAGGGGCACTGCACGCCCGCGCTATACAGTGTGCTCGCGTTGAAGGGCTTTTTCCCCCGCGATGAGTTGATGAATTTTCGGCAAATCGGCAGCTTTCTCCAGGGGCATCCTGTTTTGCGGGACGTCCCCGGCGTAGATATGTCCACCGGCTCGCTGGGGCAGGGCATTTCCGCGGCGTGTGGCATGGCGAAGGCGGCTAAGCTCGACGATTCCCCACGCATGGTCTACGCGGTTTTGGGCGACGGCGAGTTGCAGGAGGGGCAGGTCTGGGAGGCGGCTATGTTTGCCTCACACTATAAACTCGACAATTTATGCGCAATAATCGACTATAACGGCTTGCAAAGCGACGGGAAAGTAGAAAATGTCATGTCGGTGGAGCCACTCGCCGACAAGTGGCGCGCGTTCGGTTGGCGCGTTTTAGAGATAAACGGGCACGATTTCGGCGAGATTACTAAGGCGCTGGACGATGCCGTTGCAAGCCGCGGTAAATCGGACAAGCCTACGGCGATAATCGCCCGAACGGTGAAGGGAAAGGGCGTTTCGTTTATGGAAAATAACTATAAATGGCACGGAGTCGCTCCCCAAGAGGACGAGTATAATTTAGCCGCAAAGGAGCTGGGTTAGATGAAAAAAATACTTATTAAGCTGTTGATTGGCGCAATTTTGGGGGTGATTCTTTGCCTTGCGCTCCACACCCGCGTCGGCATACAGCCTGAATTTACCCCCGAGGAAATTGCCTCTATGGTCCCTAATCAAACCGCCGGGGTCATCACTCCGTCAAAATTCGGACTGCCCGTCAGCGCGCCGGTAACTCAGCCCGACTTTGTTTTCTACGCTTATTACGGCATCTTCGATAATATTCTGGCTGACGAAAACATAAAAAACAAAATTTCCAGTAAGATTGATACATCTAATAATGAAAACAAATCCCTCAATATTAACATTACTAACGGAGCCCTTACGGTCCATTTTGACGATAAAAATAACGCAAAGGCGTTTGACCTTCGCACGGGCGACGAATTTACATTGCGGGACATTTTTGCCGATAACGTCGACGCGGAGGCTGAATTAAACCGCTATTTGTCATTTTATTTGCTGAATACGGAAAACCCGTACATAGCGCAATTCAAAGGCATCTCTATGTCAACTCCATTTTATTTTAATACGAATTCTTTGACGCTTTGTTTCGACGGAAAAACTCCGCCGTTTGGAAATACTACTTTGAGCATCCCTTTGAAGAAATTCGGAAATTACGGCGATGTAATAGCCGTTTTCAACCGTTTCCCCCCCTTGGATTCTGCTCTTTCGAGCGGTTTAGGGAAGTATTCTGATTCATTGCAAGCAAAATGGGAACCGTCAAAATATTTAAAACAAGTAAGTCCCGCCGGTGTTACCTCATATATGCAGATTCCCGCTTCTTACGAAACATCCGCTATAGAAACCGTGTTTATAGACTATATAGCAAAATTTAATGATGATGTCAAAAAAATCCCTCCCGGCAATAATATTGATATTTACTGCTTATATGAACGTTATGGCGATATGTACGTTATTACGTATAGCAATTCAGACTCCTACGAAGTAAAAACCCGTAACGTTAAAACGGGAAAAGAAGTGAAAATTGCAGATATATTCAAAGAAAACGTAGATTGGAGACCTATAATTCGTTCAGCCATAAATAACCGCCAAAATCAACAAATAAGTGATGCCGAATTTGAAACGATCATCACCGATTCTTCAATTGGACTCAACTCGTCCTTTATCGATATACATCCCAAAGGCACGTACTCATCCACGTCATTCTCTCTTCAGTTTGGATATAATGTTGATATAAACGATATTAAATTAAGGTAGGCGAATTTTATGAGTATAACTGTTAAAACAAAGATTTTCTCCGTGCTTGTCGTATCGGCGTTGCTTGCCGGCTGCGGAGGCGCGCCCGAACCCACTCCCGAGCCGACTCAGACAATCTTTTCATACGAAGAATTTAGCCGCGTGGATGGGTCCACGGTGACGCTGCCTCTGTCCGTTGCGCTCGCAAACAGCACAGTTTTAGCGGCGGACAACATAAAACACAACACAACTCACGAGGCGTACCTCAACCTAATCGCGGGCAAAGCCGACATTATTTTCGTGACCTATCCTTCCGACGACGAGTTGCGTCTGGCGCAGGAAGCGAATATTGAGCTTGAAATCACGCCCGTCGTAAATGACGCGTTCGTCTTCCTCGTCAACAAAAATAACCCCGTGCAGGGCTTAACGAGCGACCAAATCCGCAAAATTTACAACGGACAAATAAATAATTGGAGCGCTGTCGGCGGCGCTAGAACTCCCATTCGCGCATTGCAGAGAGACGCGGATTCCGGCAGCCAGGCGGGCATGTTGCGCTTTATGCAAAACGAAAAGCTCTCCGCCCCGCCCCTCGACAATGTATCCACCGGCATGGAGGGGCTGGTCACCGAAATCGCTTCTATTGACGGCGCGGAGGATTCGATTGGCTATTCGTACTATTTCTACGTCAACTCCATGTACGTGCGCGATAACATCAAAATGCTGGCTGTCGACGGCGTCGCCCCTTCCGTCACCACTATTCAATCAGGGCAATATCCGCATATTACGCCTTATTACGCGGTGTTTAGGAAGTCCGAGCCTGAAAATAGCTTCGCGCGCCGCCTGACTAATTTTGTTTTGTCCGCTCAAGGTCAGCTACTTGCCGAAAACGCGGGGTACGTGCGGATTCCGCAACCTCCGCGAATCGTAACTCAATAGCTACACGCCGCAGCCTATATTGCTCCCCGAAATCACGGATTTTCTTATGATATCCACCGGGATGATGGTAAGAGCAAGCGCGACAACTATCACAAAATCGTCAAATCGCAACCCCTCCGTGCGGAAAACCGTGCCGCCAACGTAAATTATAATCACCTGCACCAGCGCGACCCCGCCCATAATCCACAAAAACGCCTTGTTCCCCGCCAGATTGTCGAGTATGTTCATATGCGACGTCCGCGCCGTGAAGCTAGCGAAAATAGCGGTGAACATAAACAACGCGAAAAATCCCGTCAGCATGTACCGTTCGCCCCAGCCCATGAAAATCCGCTGGAATATCGGGCTTTTTAAAAAAATCAAGCACAGCGCCGTGATATACAACGCGGACACCACAATTTGGTTCCACATATAATAATTCATTATGGGTTCGTCGCGCCGTTTCGGCATTTCCCTCATGTATTCCCTTTGCGCGCGCTCGCCGCTGAACGCCATCCCGGAAAGCGTGTCCATGATGATGTTTATCCACAGCATTTGAATGACCGTCACGGGCGTTTCGACCCCGATAAACGGCGCAATTACCGAAATCCCGACCGCTCCCATAGAAATTGTCAGCTGATAAATAATAAACCTGCGGATGTTTTTGAAAATCGTCCGCCCGTAGCAGATTGCCTTCGAGATAGAGTTAATATTATCGTCCAAAATGATGATATCCCCCGCCTCTTTTGCAACCTCCGTGCCGCTGCCCATCGCAAACCCGACGTCCGCCTTTTTGAGCGCGGGCGCGTCATTCACGCCGTCCCCCGTCATCCCCACCACCAAATTTTTGGATTGGGCAACATGCACCAATCGGCTTTTATCCGACGGCAACGCGCGCGCAATCACCCTTAATCTCGGCATTTTTTCGGCAAGCTGCTCGTCGGAGAGGCGCGCAAGCTCGCTCGATGTGAGTATAATTTCGTCTGCGTTACCCCGCAATATTCCCGTTTCCCTCGCTATCGCGGACGCCGTGAGCTTAGAATCGCCCGTTATCATCACCAATTGCACCCCCGCCTCGGACACCTGCCGCACTCCCTCCACAACCTGCGCGCGCACCTCGTCACGTATTCCAATCAGCCCCACAAGGGTCAAATCGCCCTTAATTACATCGTTTTCCATGCCATCAACTATGTCCCGTTCGGACGTCGCCACCGCGATTAGCCTCATCGCTTGCCCCGACAGCCGCTCCATTTTTTTATCCAGCGCACCCGGCGCGCCAAAACGCCTCACATTGCCGTTCTCATCATAAAAAGACGTGCATGCCAGCAAAATCCGCTCAGGAGCGCCCTTTATAAGGGTTATTTTTTTGTCCTTCCGCAAAATTGTCGTTGCCATAAACTTCCTATCGCTCGCAAACTGAATCGCCCCTAATTTGCGCACGCTCCCGTCCTTAATTCCGCCCAGTTTCATCGCAAATTCAAGCAACGCGCGGTCGGTCGCGTTCCCCCCTATCGCCCGCTCGCCGTCTATGTCCGAAGACGTGTTATACAGCAAGGATTCGCGCATAATCCCCGCAATCGCGCTGTCATTTCCCTTCAATTCATTCCCGTTCCCGCACAAAAACGTCATTACCTCTAAGCTTCCCTTTGTCAAAGTCCCTGTTTTATCGGTAAAAAGTATGTTCAGGCTCCCCGCCGTCTCAATCCCCACCAGCTTCCGCACCAGCACCCCCGCCGACATCATGCGCTTCATATTTGCCGACAATACGACCGTTATCATCATGGGCAGCCCTTCCGGGACCGCCATAACAATCACCGTGACCGCAATCGTAGCCGCCTTTAAGATGTGCGGCAGCAGCTGCATTACGCCCGAGAATGCCCTAAATTCCACGATTTGCCCGACTAAATAAACCCCAGCCACCAGCCCCGCCGCAATGTACCCGAACTTGCTTATGGTCCCCGCAAAGTTGCCCAGCCGCACTTTAAGCGGGCTTTCGCGCGTTTCCTCCTGCATTTCGCTCGCCATCATGCCGTAAAACGTGGAGTCGCCCACCTCCGTCACCCTCATGACGCCCTCACCGCCGCAAACAATGGTCCCGAAAAAAAGGCGCGTATAATCCAAAAAATTAGACGCCGTGCGCTTAGGCTCGTCCGCGTTTGCCCCCGAAACAGGGAACTTCTTAGCCTCCTTGCTCTCGCCGTTCAACGACGATTGGTCGACATCCAGCCGCCCGTCCACAATTATTCCGTCCGCGGGCACGCGGTCCCCGGCTTGGAGCATGACAATATCCCCCGCCACGATTTCCTCGAGCGGAATTTCCCGCACACTCCCATCGCGCCGAACACGGCATTTTATCTGCATAGCCGCCTCCTGCAGCTTCTCGAACGCCTCCTCACTCCCCTGCTCCGACACGGTCGCGACAATCGTCGCAAGCAATATGGCGATGGCTATGCCAATCGACTCCAGCCAGTCCGAGCTGCCGAACAAAAACAACACGTTTATCGCAAGCGCAACGAGAAGCACCTTAATTATAGGGTCGCCAAAATTGGATAAAAAATTGGATAAAAAGCTCCTTCGCGCCTGCTTGGTCAGCCGATTTTCGCCGTATTTGCGACGGGATGTCTCCGCCTCTTTTTCCGTCAATCCGTCGCTTATATTTATCATTCGCATGTAATCCCACCCTCTCGCTAAATACTATGCAAAAGGGGACAAGGAAAATTCCTTTTAAATTCAGATTATCATGTAAAAAGCAAAGGACGCCGCGCTGAATGCAATGCACGCGTACAATGTTACTTTCCCGAATGCCGTTCCGCCGCCAAAATTTACGC
>JAISFC010000064.1 GCA_031263785.1 Clostridiales bacterium
TATCCGGACCTAGCGGAATAATATACTTGGTAGCTATAACCGACTTCCGACGCCGATGGTGTATAGTAAGCCGAATTGTTGGTGAATGAATGCCATGAATCGCTTGAATAGGCCTTATAGTACCATTGTCGTGAGGAAGCCGAACCGCCTGTGGGCGTTGCGGAATAAATCTCATTATCCCATTCCATGCTTGATATTGTCAAATTTGGCACCGATCCCATTCGAGGACTTGGCTCCGGCGCTACCGATGGCTCTGACGAAGGCTCCGTGGATGGCTCCGACGATGGATTTGACGATGGCAATGAGGCAGACGGTGAAGGAGTGGGTACCAGATATACTAAATACGGACTATCAATAGTTCCTGACCCTTTGATTATTTGAGATGTAGATTGAGCGTAAACAAAGAATTCTGATGTAGTTGGTGGAGCAAGTATAAAGTTCGAGGTATTATAGACAGAAGGTGTATTGCTGAATACCATCCTATGTTGTGTTGAACTTGTTACTTTATATATATTAAACCCATACCCGCCTCCTACTCCTACCATCATTTCTACATAATATGGTGAGGGTCCGGGTGTACAGGCAGTCCCATTAAGATATGTCCATGAAGAAGTGACATTACCAGCAACAGCCGAATTTCCAAAGTCACGAACGTATATTTGTGTAGTTGGATTTGTCGTAGAAGATGACAGATTTCGAACCGCATAGTATAATCCGGTAGAGGGGCTTACGGAAGCTTCTGCCTTCATATAATCTGAACCGATTGAGTTAAATATATCATTTAAATTAACTGTAATAAAACTGAAAATAACTAAAATTGTTAATAATTTTTTCAACATAGAATCAAATCCTAAAAAAAATAATTAAAATAAAATATTTTTTTGTCAAGTTGCAAATATTTTTTGGAAATTTTTTTCTTCCTTGTAAAAATATTTTTTTATTTCCAGATTCTCTATAATTATGCTATATTTTTTTATTAAAAAAAGAAATGTAACAGAAATTTAATCGTTCTGTAATATAAACTTAATATTTCTGTAACATAATTGTAATATTTTTTTATGTTGAAATAAAAACACATCACGTCGGAGCTTACATCCGCATGATGTGCCTTTATGTTTAGGATTTTTAATATCTAAGGCGTTGCTTGCTAATTATCGATAAGTGGTCACTGTGTGACAAATTCTAATCCCCGTTCCGGCAGGATATTAAGCTGTTCCGCCCGAATTTGAAGGTATTTTGAACCTGCTTCATCGTACTCTTCAAGCACGCCGACGACCTCCACCCAATCGTTAAGCTCGGGCGTCACGCCGTTCCAAGCGACCTCTAACCCTGCCACGCCGTCGGTGCCGCAACAACCGTTCGTCTGACGGTACACCAGCTTATACGTCGCAAGCTCCCCTTCAATTTCGTCGTACATTCCCTCGAATTTAAGCGTTTTCCCAATGTAATTCTCTTTATTAATCACAATCTCCGTCATTTGCGTCGCGAACATTTTCTCGCGTACTTCAAAAACACCGTTTTCCGACGCCATAAACTCAGCCGCGTCGGCGCTTGCCGCACTGTTGTACCCATTTACGTCGGCTATTGCGGAATCAGCGGTTCCGTCCGTCCCGTCCGCACAGCCCGTCATAAAAATCGCCGCCATAATTACCGCAAGGATTCCGCCCGTTTTTACTTTGTTTTTAAAATAATTAGGAATCACGATAAATCCCTCCTATATATATATTATACCCCTAAAATCCACGAATGTCAAGTTTGGGGCAGCTTCACCGTCGTCCTCGGACCATATCTATCCCCCAAAACAGGGTAAAGACGAGGATATTCACCAAAACCACGCTTGCTCCCGTAGGCGTCGCGTATAGATACGACACGACCACCCCCACGAAAAAGCATATCAGCGAGATAAGCGCGGAGCATATGGTTACGGACAAAAACCGCTTACACAGGCGCATTGCCGTCAGCGCGGGGAAGATTACCAAGCATGAAATCAACAGCGCGCCCATCATACGCATACCCAAAACCACGGTCATAGCGGTAAGAATCGCGATAAGCATGTTGTAAAGCCCCGCTTTTGTGCCCGTCGCCCTGGCGAAGTTCTCGTCAAAAGTGACGGCGAAAATCTTATTGTAAAACACCACAAACAGCACGATTACCGCGCACGACAGCACAATCGAAAGAATCACGTCACTCCTTGACATCGCTAGGATACTGCCGAACAAATAGTTACAAACATCGGTATTCATGCCGGTTGTGAAGGAAATTATCAAGACGCCGATGGCGAGGCTGGACGTGGAAATCAGCGCGATGGCTGCGTCACCCTTAATCTTGCTATTTTCGCTGATACGCAGCAGGAGAAACGCGACAATAACGACTAGCGGTATCGAAACCATCAAAGGCGCCACGCCTAAGGCGGTTGCGATGGCGAGGGTCCCGAATCCCACGTGTGACAGCGCGTCTCCAATCATGGAATACCGCTTGAGGACGAGGCTGACGCCCAACAACGCCGCGCATAGCGACACCATCAGCCCGACCACAACGGCACGTACCAAAAAAGTGTACGAGAACATCTGAATTAGTATGTCAATCATGCTGATAATCATCCCTTTCGATATCCCGGGGGCTACATAAATCCCACATTTGAAAGCTTGTACGCGGCGGTATCACCCCAAAATAACTGCTTGTTCGCCAGATGAAGCACGTGTTTGGCGTACCGCGTGCTTGCCGCGATGTCGTGCGAAACCATGATAATCGTGATTCCTTCGTTGTTCAGCCGGGCAATAAGCGCGTACATCTCACTTGCCGCAAGCGGGTCCAAACCGGCGGCGGGCTCGTCGAGAATAATCACCTCGCTCGTGGCACATAGCGCCCGTGCCAGCAAAACCCGCTGCTGCTGCCCTCCGGACAGGTCGCGATAGCACTTGCCCCGCAAATCCGCAATGCCCAGACGTCGCATATTTTCAACAGCCGCGTTTTTGTCTTCGCGAGAGTAAAACAGCCGCCCCGCCTTCATCTCCAGCCGCCCCGATAACACTACTTCATAAGCCGATGCCGGGAAATCCTTCTGCGCGGCGGTTTGCTGCGGTAAATAGCCAATGTGCCGCAACGTCAGCCCGCTGCCGAACGTAATAGACCCCGACTGCGGTAATTTCAGCCCCAGCAAGCCCTTGATTAACGTGCTTTTTCCCGCGCCGTTCTCGCCCACAACGCACAGATAATCCCCGCGCGCCACATCGAAATTCAGACGACTTGCCACGACAAATCCGTCATACGCGAAAGTAACATTTTTACAGCTGATAATCACGGTTTTCTCCTTTCCGCCCCTTCGATTTTCCATCCCCGCTCCGGCGCGTACATCCGCCCGCGGCGCCTAATTCAACGCTTCCTTCAACGCCGATATATTCGTGCGCATGATGTCAAGATAGCTTTTTCCGCTCTCGAAATCCGCCTTGCTGACGTTATGGCTGGCGTGAAGCTCCAGCACCTTTGCCCCCGTTTGTTCGGCAATCGCAGTCGCCATCTTCTTGTTGGACAGCTCAATATGAAAAATCACGGGAATCCTCTCCGCTTTAACCTTATCTATAAGAAAGCTCACCGTTTGCGCGCTGGCTTCCGTTTCAGTCGAACAGCCGGGAAATGCCGCAAAATACGTCAAATCGTAGCGGTCAGCGAAATATCGAAACGGGAAACGGTCACCAAATACAATCGTCTTCCGCTTTCCCGACGCCACAACTTGCTCAAATTCAGCATCTAATTTAATCAGCTCGGCGTTGAAATCCGAGAGATTTTTTTGATAAGTGTCCGCATTTCCGCTGTCACGCACACGCAATTCATCCGCGATTTTGCGCGCAATCAACTGAACATTTTGCGGATTAGTCCACACATGCTCGTCATATTCCGGCTCCTCTTCCTCGTCCTCTTCCGTAGCCGCTATGCCATCCTCAACCGGCACATATGCGCTCTCGCCTTCCTCTTCCTCATCCTGCATACCCTCAACAATCTCTTCCTCGACGGGCGTCACGCAATCCAGCATTTTAATGACGCTTTTCGCGCTTGTGTCTATGGATTCCAAAACGCCGGAAACCCACGTGTCCGACTCCCCGCCGCCATAAATGAAAATGTCGCATTCCTGTATTTTTATAATATCCTGTGGCGTGGGCTCGTATGAGTGGCTCTCGCTTGCAGGCGGTAAAAGCATCGAAATTTGCGCCTTATCGCCCGCAACCTGACGCGCAAAATCGTACGCGGGGAAATTCACACCTATAATGCTAAGCTTATCGCTGCTGTTTTGCGTCGGAGCCGTGCCGCACCCCGCTAAACTTATCGTCATCGCAACTGCTATTATAGTACAAAATATTTTTTTCATCGAATAATTCCTCCTTAAAATTTTTGCAAATGATTGTTCCAATGGAAGCCGACGGAACGCACCAAAACGGTAGCTCGCCGCCTATATATGCGTAAAAGCAAAGGATTTGTCAATTGTTGAGCCGCACTTTTAACGAAATGGGCGAAGTGTTCAGCTCCGCATTTTTGCTTGAGATTTTTCTTAATAGTATAACAAAACAGGCGGTTCCTAAAACATAAATTAATCCATCCGCAGACGTCTTCAACCCGTTTAAGACGCCCTGCACCGCGTCCAATTGTTGACAAACGGAGCATTCCCCGCCCAACGCGCTGTGGTCATGATTGTGATTTGCGTGTATCATAATGAAAATAAGCGGCAACAGCATAGCTAATATTACAGCCGCGCTCATCCTCGTGCCTATTTTACGCAAATTCCCGTTGCGAAATATCGTGTCATCGTATTGTATTTTAAAAAACTGCCCCATAAAACCACCTAGTCGCAGTATACCACAAATTAATGAATTTGTCAAATTGTCCCGCACTATCGTCCGACTATGTAATGTTACAATTATATTTCATTTATATTAAATTTTTGTTACAAATATATTAAGTTTCTGTTACATTTATTTTTTTTAATAAAAACTATAGCATAATTATAGAAGAATATGGAAACACAAAAATATTTTTACAGGAAAGAAAATTTTTCTAAAAATATTTTGCAACTTGACAAAAAAATATTTTATTAAAATTAAAATTCTTAGGATTTGATTTTATGTTGAAAAAATTATTAGCAACTCTATTGTGTATTACACTCTTATCCGGGGTTCATACTGATTTGTTTCTTAAAGGTTTAGACCAATCGGGAATTGTTAATGCAGCAATATATTATGTATCAGGAACTATAAATTCTCCTAATTCCCGAGACGAACAGACTACTTGGTTTGGCGAAAAATCTACAAGTGTCCGCAATTATTCAAAGGATTTTGTAGCAAATAATATAATGGTTGATATTGGCATAACTGCCACCGTAGGTGCGTATGCGTCTTTCACATACAAATATACGGAAAATGTATCAACTGATATGGGAGATTTGGGCGTGGGGCTGGTGCTACATGAGTGGTCGGTTTCGTTAGAGGGATATGTGACAAGTGTGTCCGGCTCATATGTTACAATGAGCAAAACGGCGCCACCAACACCAACGCCTGCTCCAACACCCGTGCATAGCCCGCATATCACCCCGCCGGTACAGAATCTCCTATTTGATGGAGACTATCGTCTTTATTTAACAAATCCTCTTCCCGCCGAGTATACTACAACAAAGACTCTACAGAGCACTTTAGATGGCTTAGTGAGAACATGGATAAATTTAAATAACCCGAATCCTACAATAAACTTAAAAACTCAAGCATATTTTAATCACAGTTCTTGGGAATATGACTATATCACCAAAGGAACGATTTATTACGACTTTAATCGCATAGGTAGCGGATATTTAGACGGGGGACGTCTAATAGTTTATGATACCTCCATTGGTCTATGTGAAGTTGGGTGGAGATATTTGCGATCAGACGACAGCCCTGTTTGGCTCGGAAGCCAGCTCGACTCGAGCGATTGGCCAAGAGACACAGGCGGACAAGGCAGCTTTGTTCTTTTCTCCGGAACTGGAACCATGGACGATCCACACATTTATGTCCTGTCCAAAAACGTTCCTACACCAACGCCAAAAACGCAGGTAGATTCATCATCAACGTACACCCCCCTCCTACCTAGTACCACTACGACGGTCGGGGATTTTCCGGAGGCTTAATGAAGTCTTTTTTTATTGACTATTGAGCCTATTTTCAACACCCGCCCTCAAATGCCCCATGCCCAAAAACCCCATAATTCCGTGGGTTTACCTGTAGGGTATTTTTTTGTATTTTTGGTATGAATATTTATTGATATTTTTTTGTTGAAATATTATGTTTTTTACTTTTAGTTTTAAATTTAATTTATTTTACTAAATATATAAATAAAATATTTCTTCTGTGAAAAAATTCTTATAAATTTTGAAATAAAAACATTGACAAATAGTGTAAACTTGTATAAACTGTATCTATAAGAAGCATTAAAAATCCAGAGAGGGCG
>JAISFC010000065.1 GCA_031263785.1 Clostridiales bacterium
TATCCGGACCTAGCGGAATAATATACTTGGTAGCTATAACCGACTTCCGACGCCGATGGTGTATAGTAAGCCGAATTGTTGGTGAATGAATGCCATGAATCGCTTGAATAGGCCTTATAATACCATTGTCGTGAGGATGCCGAACCGCCTGTGGGCGTTGCGGAATAAATCTCGTTATCCCATTCCATGCTGGATATTGTTAAATTTGGCACCGATCCCATTCGAGGACTTGGCTCCGGCGCTACCGATGGCTCTGTCGACGGATTTGATGATGGTCCTGACGATGGTGCCACGTAGCTTGATGAGACCGTAATGTCCCAACCTGAACCTGAAATAGATGAAATCCACCCTGAAAGATAATACCAATCCGTACTAGTTATATTTGGATCACCGAGAAGTGCACGTAAAGTGTCTTGATTAGTAGCGACTGTACTATAACTGTCTGTTATTGTATCACCAACAGAAAATGAGGCATACATTGAAGCCGAGTACGAATTTGACATAGTTCCTGAACCCATATTAATTGTACCATTGACATTAGGTTCGCTACCTGTATACCCAGCAATTACTCTTTGCCAAGTGTAATTCCACGTTCCGGAGAAATAGTATACGCCGTTAGCTGAATACACCATTTGTTGATTTGTAATAGCCGAATTGATAGAGTCAATTTTAGGTGGCATGAGAGGCAATAAAGAATAAATTAATAATAATATTAATAATTTTTTTAACATAGAATCAAATCCCAAGAAAAATTAAATTTAAAAAAATATTTTTTTGTCAAGTTGCAAATATTTTAGAAAAAAATTTTTTCCTGTAAAAATATTTTTTTGTTTCCACATTCTTCTATAATTATGCTATAAATTTTCTTTAAAAAAATAAATGTAACAGAAACTTAATGGTTCTGTAACATAAATTTAATATTTTTGTAACATAATTGTAATATTTTAAATAAAAAATAACTGGCTAATTTTTTAAAATAAATATTTAAATTTGCATTGTAAATTTTTATTTTAAAAAATTTGGGGGATATTATTTTTTGTAATAACAAGATTGATGAGTTACTGGTCCGAAATATTTTTATTATTTGTGAGAGCTGATATTGAATTTATTTTTAAATTTATTCTTAAAATTAAGCGTTGTAAAAAAAACAACTATAATTTGACGAAAATATATTCCTGTTGCTATAGGTAGCGGGAAAATTAATTTGGTGGAATAGGGATAAAATTCATATAAAAATTTTTATTTAAAAAAATATTTTTTTAAAAAAGCAAACACACATAAATTTGACGTTGGGGACAAGTCCGAAAAAGATTAGTTGAAAGTTTTGCGCAGGAAAACATACCTTAGAAAACATTTCAACGAGGCGAGTGGGGTGAGAGACTTGCCGTCGAAAAACTTAAGCGGCATCTGTTGCTTTAGAAGTGGAGGGAAGTTTAACGCCTCGTTATAATAATTCTATAGTTTCGGATTTGTAGAGGACGTCGTCATAGTAAATCTCGATTTTGGAGGTGGGGGCAGTAGAGGTGACAGTTAGAGTGAACACGGATTCCGTGCTTTTATGCGGTGCATTGTGGATAGTTTTGCCGTCAGCGGCTACGCGGATAATGGTAGTCCCTTTGTCATTGGGTACTCTTACGGAAATAGTGCGGCTTTTAGTGGCTTGAGGCGTGGGTGTACTCGGCGCTTTACCGTTTGAAACGACTACGTCTATCTCCGAAAATTCCATGATGCCGACGCCTTTTTCCACGCTTTGTTTAGTTACCACATCCGCTTCGCGCACAGAATCCTCATAGCTCACTTTGCCCAAAACAAGCTTGTATTGCTCCAATAATTTTTTCGCGTCGTCGCGGGTAAGACCAATTAAGCTCGGCATCTGGATTTCCGCGCCGTTCTTGCCTTTGCTGACGGTAAGGACAATTTCGTCATTTCCATAGACGGTGGCTCCGGCGGCAGGCAAGGATTTAATCACCAATCCCTCGGTGACGGTCGAGCTGCTTTCCGTTTCCGCCTTAACGCGCAGCCCCAAATCCATAAGCGCAAGCGTCGCGCTTCGTTCGTCTTTGCCCGACATATCGGGGAGAATCATGGTTTTTACGCCGTCGCTGACCTCCACGACGATTTCTATGGGGATACGCACAGAGCGCCCCGCCAGCGGAGATTGCGTGATGACTTTATTTTTTTCCACGGCTGTGCTGTTCGTACGCGTACCAATTGTGACGGTCACATTCCCGTCGGCATACGCGGAGATTATCTCGTCGATATCGCGCCCGACGAGGTCCGGGACCATTTCGTAGCTCGCTGAGGCAAAAATCCCCGGGAACATGGCGAGTACCACAAGGAATGCCACGGCGAGCATGAGTAGACCGCCAGCCACAATCGCCCAAACTGTTAGTTTTTTATTTTTTTCTTCATAATTAACGGGATTTTTCTTTACCGCCATTCGTTTCCGCTCCTGCTCCTTACGAATTTTGCGGTTTTTGGGGACATATGCTTCGGGCGGAGTAATAACCCACGGCATATCCTCGGCGTTGCCCCGGTCGGCGTCTGCAGGTTGAGCCTCCGCCACGGTTGAGCTGCGAATCGGACGCATAATCTGCGTATCCGAAGAGACGTCGCGCGACTCGCCAATAACAGGCGAAACAAAGGGATTTCCCTGTGCCGCGTACAAATCGTTGAGCATCGCGTGCGCACTTTGGTACCGTTCGCCGGCGTCCTTGCGAATCGCCTTCATCACGATATCCTCGAGCGCAAGCGGCACGGCTACATTGTATTCTTTGGGCGGAGGCGGCGTGTGCTGGAGGTGCATCATCGCGATGGAAATAGGGCTGTCGCCGTCAAAAGGCACAACGCCCGTCAGCATCTCATACAGCACAATCCCCAAGGAATATATATCGCTTTTCTCGTCGGTGTGGCGTCCCCGCGCTTGTTCGGGTGAGAAATAATGAACGGAGCCGATGGTGGTGTCACCAATCTTCATGGTGTAGGCGGACGTGGCGCGCGCTATGCCAAAGTCCATCACCTTCACCAATCCGCCATTGGTAATCATGATATTTTGCGGTTTTATATCGCGGTGGACGATTTCGCGCTCGTGCGCGTGGGAAAGCCCCAATAAAATTTGCGTGGTAATGCTCACGGCTTCTTGCCAATTCAGCATTTTTTGCTGCTTGATGTATGCCTTGAGCGTGATGCCGTCCACGTACTCCATAACAATGTAGCTGGTGCCGTTCCATTTGCCGACGTCGTAGAGGGAAACCAAATTTTGATGAGATAACGCCGCCGCCGCCTGTGCTTCGGTGGTGAAACGCGCGGTAAATTCCTCATCATCCGCGAATTCCGGACGCAGGACTTTAATCGCGACAAATCGATTGAGCAGCGTGTCGCGGGTTTTATACACCTTTGCCATACCGCCGCTGCCGATTTCCGCGATGATTTCGTATCTGTCCGCAAATAATGAACCTATCATACAGCACTTCCTTTCTTCATGCCCAATATTTATAACGAGGTCGTAAGCGGCTTTCGCCGAGCTATATTGTGGCTATAACCGTTGTGATATTGTCCTTCCCGTACCTCTTGCTCGCGAGCTCACATAGCGTTTTGGGCGTTGTTTCCGCGCGAATCAGCTGCTCAATCTCAAAGTCCGAAATGGCATTTGTCAGACCGTCGGTGCATAGAAGGAGGCAATCGCCTTTTTTGATGCTTGCGCGGAAGGTGTCGACATCCACCGTTCGGTCCGTCCCGACCGCGCGGGTGAGGACGTTTTTCTGCGGGTGCATATCCGCTTGATTAGAGGTGATTTTGCCGGTTTCGAGCAGAGAGTTCACCATGCTGTGGTCGCTGGTGATTTGCTCCATGCCGTCGGCGGTTATTTTGTACGCGCGGCTGTCGCCGACATTAGCAATATATGCGATATTATCAATCAAATAGCATACGACAACCGTAGTTCCCATGCCGTTTAGCTCGTTGGTCCCCAGCTCGTGGACAATCTCGTTCGCCAGCTCAATCGCCCATTTCAGCTCCTCGCAAACGTCACTTTCAGGGATGATATCGCGGGTTTCCAGCCGTGTGCGAATTGCCGTCACCGCCGCGTTGGACGCCACCTCGCCGCCGTTGTGCCCGCCCATTCCGTCAGCGACGACGGCGAAATTGTGAGTCGGCGAAATGTAGAAAGCATCCTGATTGTCCTTTCTGTGGCTGCCGATATCCGTGTGTCCGATAATTTTCATAGCTACCCCCTTGAAATGCGAAGTTCTATATTCCACGCGTGTGCACGCCGATTATTGCGCTATTACGCTATTATGTCGGGCTGCGAAGGGAGCGACTGCCGCCGAAGTTGACCGCATGACGCGCTTATATCGGAGCCCAATGTGCGCCTGATTGTCGTATTTACGCCCAGCTTCATCAGTCGGTCGCGGAATTCCAATACGCGGTTGCTTGCGCTGAACTTCCCGTCCCCGCACGGATTCGCCGGTATCAAATTCACGTGCGACGGCATCCCCGCAACCAAACGCGCCAACCGTTTTGCGTCGTCGTTAGAGTCGTTTAAGCCGTCTATCAATATATATTCAAAGGATATTCGCCGCCCGGTTTTGCCGGAGAAGAAGCGACACGCGCTAAGTACCTCGTTTAGAGAAAACCGCTTAGCAACGGGCATAATGCGCTGCCGAACCTCGTCGGTCGATGCGTGGAGCGAGACGGACAAGCATATCGGGACGCCTTCGTCCGCCAGTGAGCGAATTTTATCCGCAAGCCCGCACGTGGATACCGAAATGTGCCGCAAACCGATGTTGAGCCCCATGTGGTTGTTGATTATATGCAGAAAATCCAGGACGTTAGCGTAATTATCCAGCGGCTCGCCCATGCCCATCAGCACGATGTTGGATATGCGCACGTCGGCGTCGTTTTGCATGGCGACTATTTGCCCGAGCATCTCCGCCGGGGTGAGATTGCGCTCCAGCCCGCCCTGCGCGGACGCACAAAACGCGCACCCCATTCGGCAGCCCACCTGCGTGGAAATACACGCCGAAAAGCCGTGTTTATACTCCATCAAAACGCTTTCCACCAATGCGCCGTCGTGCATTTGCATGAGATATTTGCGGGTGGAGTCCAGCCTTGATTGACGCTTCGTTATTATTTTAACACTTCTTAACAAAAATTGCAACGATAATTTTTCGCGGAGCGTCAACGGGACGTTGCTCATTTGCTCCCAATCGTCCGCGCCGCTTGCGGTCCAGCGGAAAATTTGCTCAACCCGATACGGTTTTAAGCCTAAATCCGCCAGCTGGATTTGCATTTTTTCTATGGTTAAATCGTTCAATGCGAGCATGTGGAATCCTTTCAGACAAATGCGCGGAAGATGCGTAAAAACGCGCCGCGCGTATGTATTTTTACGCCATCTGGTTGGCGATTTTATTAAATTTGAGCTAATATGTAGATGTGCTGCCCCGAAACGTGAAATTTATATAAATTATTTTGTCGTTTGGTCGGATAAAGCGGATTTTTCTTTTATATTCTTTGCCACGCCCACGAACAATTTGCCGTCTAAATGGTCTATTTCATGGCACGCCGCTCGCGCCGCCATGCCTTCCAGTTTTATTTTGTGAAAGACGCCGTGACGGTCGTAGGTGCCGAGAAATATCGACTGCGGACGCTCAACCTCGCCGTAAAGCTCCGGTATGCTCAAGCAACCTTCATATTCCACAACCTTGCCGCGTTTGGCTATTATTTTCGGATTAATCAGCTCGATTATCGTGTCGTCGACGCGAATTACCGCAACGCTGCGCAATATCCCCACTTGCGGAGCGGCAAGACCAAGCCCGTCAAATTGCCGCATGGTTTCGGTCAGGTCATCCAGCAATTGCGACGTGCGTTCATTTATTTCCGCGGGACGCGATATTTTGGTTAATATAGGGTCTCCGATTTTAATTATATCTCGTATTGCCATAAACCTCACCTCGTTTTTAATTTTGACTGTGGCACAATAATCTCAATTGTTCCAAAAACCTTACAATTATATTGTAACACATTTTTGTTCATTCTGCAAGAGGAACTTTTAGGAAAACGCGAATTCGCAAAAAAAGAACCGCTGTTGATAGCGGTTCTTTTAGAGAAACGAGAGATGAGGGGAGAGAAGAGAGGGAGAGAGTGATTAGAGGAGCCCCATGATACGCATGAGTTCGAAAAGCAACTTGGCGGCTTCGGCGCGTTTTGCGTTGCCGAGAGGGTTCATGTTGCCGTAGTCGTCGCCGTTGATGATGCCGGCGCGCTGAAGCTCCTTGACCGCGTCGTAAGCCCAATTAGCAATGGAATCCTCGTCGTTGAAGCGCGAAACTTGTCGGTTGGGCAGCGCAACGCCTTCGGAACGCGCGAATCTTTGAAGAATAAGCGCAATCTCCTGACGTGTGATGGTGTTGCGGGGTCTAAACTCGCCGTCCTCGTAGCCCTCGACA
>JAISFC010000085.1 GCA_031263785.1 Clostridiales bacterium
CGTGCTTAAAGTCATTAGCAAGATTAAGGAGCAGTGCAACAAGCTCATTGAGCAGAAGCGCGAAGAGGAGACGGTGAAGGAGCTGGAGACCCAGCGGTCGCACCACACGGAGGCGCAGACGCAAAAGCGGCGCAATCAAGAGATTATCGTACACGGCATTGACAACTGTCTCGTGCGGTTTGCGAAGTGCTGCAATCCCGTCCGCGGCGACCAAATCCGCGGGTATATAACGCGTGGGCGCGGCGTGTCGATACACAGGGCGGACTGCACAAATGTACAGAATGACGACCCCGATTACAGCGAGCGCATGATTGAGGTCAGTTGGGGCGAGGATGCGCAGGCTAGTTATTTGTCGAATTTGAAGGTGGTCGCGAACAATCGAACGGGGCTTATCGCGAATATTACGTCGAAAATTTCCGAATTAAAGATACCGATTCACTCGGTGGACGCGCGCACGGTTAAGAGCAATACCATGATTATTAACCTTACTTTGGACATTCAGAGCAAGGAGCATTTGGAAAAGCTTACCAAAAAGATAGCGAAGCTGCAGGGGATTATAAGTGTGGACCGAAGCATTAATTAGGAGGATATTATGTTTACAGAGCGGTTTGTGTTGGGTGAGTTGGATAATAATTGCTACGTTTTTGGCGATAAGAGCGCCGCGATTGTGGACGCGCCGAGCGGTGCCGAGGAGGTTATTAGGTGGGTGGAGGATAAGAGCCTCGAGGTTAAGTATATTTTTTTGACGCATACGCATTTTGACCACACGGGCGGGCTGGAGCGGCTGAGGTCGGCTTTCCCGAAGGCTGAGGTTGTGGTACACGAAAACGAGGTTAAAGACGGACAATCTGTGTACGGAGGCGGAGAAATCGGAGCCGTGACGAGCGTCAGCGGCGGGGAAATATTTGATCTTGGTGAGATTGTGGTGAAAATAATTCATACGCCGGGGCACACGCAGGGCGGGATATGTATTTTGGCGAGCGAGGGCATGGAAGAGGCGCTTTTCAGCGGTGATACTCTATTTTTTGAAACTGTCGGCAGGGCTGATTTGCCCGGGGGGAATTTGGAGCAGCTCGTGTCCGAAATAAAGGAAAAACTGTTTATTTTAGAAGAAAAAACGGATGTGTACCCGGGACACGGTGAAAAGACCACAATCGCGCACGAGATGGCAAGCAATAAATGGCTCAATTAGGTATGTATTTTGCGTTCGGGAGGAAATGCGTATGCGGGTGTGGATAGTAACGGCAGGGAGAATATCCGTTGACAGTCTGGATTTTTACCGCACGGTAAAGCCGGCGGAAGGCGATTTGGTGATTTGCGCGGACGGCGGGTTTGATAACGCCATAAGCTTCGGGCTTGCGCCTAATATTGTCATTGGTGACATGGATTCAATCAGGTCCACCGTGCCGGAAAATATTGAAATCATAAAATTCCCGCGGGACAAAAATAAAACGGACACGCATTTATGCGTAGACCATGCGATTAGTTTGGGAGCCGGCGAAATTGTGCTGCTCGGGACGCAGGGCGGGCGCGTGGACCATGCAATTGCCAACATCATGCTGCTGCGGTACATAGCCGAAAAAGGCGTGGAAGGCATGATTTTAGCCGCCGACAGCCGAACGTGCTTGTTGGCAAGCGGAGAGACGCGAATCTCGCGGGGGGACAGTCGGTTTATTTCTATTGTGCCTATTTCGCGCGTTTGCAAGGGCGTTACGGTCCTCGGGGCGAAATATGAGCTGCGCGATGTCGATTTGGAGGCGGGCGACACGATAGGAATAAGCAACGAATTTTTAGTGTTGGACGTAAAAGTCAGCGTAAAAGAGGGCGAACTGCTGATAATTGCGACAAACGAGTAGAAATCATTTTAACTATTTATTCACACATTTGCGGCGCGAGCATAGCATGAAAGAACAGAGGTGTTGCGCCGTGTTCTATAAATCCGTAGTTTTAGGGCTGATATTGGTGTCGTTGGGTATGGGTATCCTGCTTGCGGTTTGCCTACCTGCGTGGATTTTAGTGGCGATTGAGGCATTCTTACTGATTGTTCTCGGCTTTGTACTTACTCAGAGATAGTCTACCGGAAAGGAGTGGTTTAGGATGAAAATTATAGTCTGGAAGGCGCCTAAGCTTGTTGGGAAAATTCTTAAAGCCGTCTTTAAGATGTAACGGTGACGGACCGGGGACGCCGCGTAGGCGTCCCATATTTACGCCGAAAGTTACGCCCCCAAATATTTTTGACGCGTTGCAATTCCACCGCGTATATGACGCTCCGCCAAATTCGTGTCCAGAACAACTCGCACCGCCTTGCTCAAACTCCTGTTTAACATTGGCAAGCGTTCGATTAAGTCCTTGTGTACGGTTGATTTGCTAACGCCAAAATGGCGGGCGGCGTCGCGTACGGTAGATTTGTATTTTATTATGTACTCGGCTATTTGTATGGTCCTTTCTTCAATATGGATTCTCAAAAAAATCACCTCGTTGGATTATATTAAGGTTGCACGATGATTATGTTCATATAAATTTCATTCAGGATATTATGCGGTGAAATTCTTTTTAACGGCGGGACTGTCTCGGCGTTCTTTGCTTTGAATTTTTAATTTTATAACATTTCTACTTTCATTTTTTGTTATTACAAAATAAATTTTATAAATTAAAAAAAAGGCTTGACAAACTTGTATTTGAATGATACAATAAATATGAAAAACAAGTTCAAGTAAAAAGAGGGGTTATAAATGCTAAACCCAATTGGTGAATTTTTGCAACACCTACGAACTGAGAACAAAGAAAAATGGAAAGATATGGCGGGCAAGTTGGGGACAGACCCACAGTTTTTATCAAACGTGTGCAATGGACATAGGCGTTGTCCGGACCATTGGTATGAATTAATTGCCAATTGCTACGAATTGGACGAGGGCAAATGTAAGGAGCTGCGCGGAGCGATTTCTATAACAAATCACAATCTCAATTTCATCTATGAAAAGTTGAGCGAAAGTGACAAAAACTTAGTATTTACACTTGCGAATCTTGTTGATACAATACATCCTAAGCACAAAGAAAAAATTTGGGATGCAATTAACAATGGTTGGATTTAACTCAATAAAAAACCCACGCATTCGTTGGCGCGATTGCGTGGGGAAGGAAGTCGTATAAAACAACCCCTCACAGTTGCTATTATACCACTTTCTTTACAATAATGTCAAGAAAAAATTAAAGAAAGAGGGTATTGGCATGAGCAATATTGTAGAAATACCGCACGGCATGCTTAATTTTAATTTGATTGAGAATGCACCGCGAGTTGGTAAATATGAGATTCCAAAGTTAAAAAAGACCACAGCGGTAGCATATGAGGCTGTGCCATTCAGCGAAATTGGTACAGAGAAAGGAAAAAAACAAAAAGAAACAGATAAGTGGGTGCATTTTTTCATCCACGACAAACAATTTGACCGCATATGGAGTGAACCTGAGAAATATTTGTCGGTGTTGAAGAAATACAAAGGAGTAATTTCGACAGATTTTAGCATGTACACGCCCTTCACCTTCACTATGCAACTTTGGAATGTGCATCGCAACAGGACTATTGCATATTGGCTTCAACAAAACGGCATTGAAGTTATACCGAATGTGCGTTGGGGTGGAATTAAGACATTTGATTTTTGCTTCGATGGCATAGAAAAAGGCGGCACGGTTGCTATCGGCACAAACGGTTGCATTTCGAACAGGGTTGACCGCATTGATTTCAAGAATGGTTTAGCGGAAATGATGCGGCAAATTGAGCCTGAAACCGTCGTGGTTTATGGTACAATGCCAATAGACATCTTTGGGAAGTATCTTGAAAAAGGCGATACCACTTTCGTACGGATACCACATAGGTTTGTTACATTAGTGGCGGCAAAGGCAGCGGCTAAATCCGAGGATGATATCGCAAAAGATAGCAAGGGTTATGAAGTTGCGGAACTTTTGGAAGATGAAACTTTAGGCGATGTAATCCTTGAAACAGGAAATTTAAATGATGTGGTTTTAGACACCGAAAGCGAGGTGTCGCGCTAATGGGAGCAGGAGGAAGTAGTGGAAGCGGGGGATATAATCAAGTTGGAAATGGCGGTGCCGGCGGAAGCGGTGATTTAAGCGGTTTAAAGTGGGAAGGAACAGGACCGAAGCCGTCCTATCCAGGGAATAATCCAATGAAGCCGCCGCCAGGATATGAATGGCGAGGTTCAGGACCATCGGAATCCGGAAAAGGGAGTTATTATAATGGAGATAGAACGGCATGGCGACCCGATTTAGATCATCCAGAGCCTATTCGACCGCATTGGGATTATTATGATGGCAATAAATGGTGGCGAGTATTCCCGGATGATAGTTATGAAGCACATTAAAATTAAGGAGGAAGTAAAAATGATTGAAAAAAACGATTGGCGTTTGCAGGTTCCAAAAGATTATTTAAAAGGACAGGAATTGCGGTTTGCAAAATATACTAAAAATGATACGCCGTCTGCCCATACACATTGTGATTTTTGCTTTGCAACATTTAGTGTATATGACGGAGATTTGCACGAAGGATATTTTGCGCGTGACGGGAAAAATTGGATTTGCCCAATCTGCTACAATGATTTTAAAGAAATGTTTGGGTGGAAATTGGTTGAAAAGGAGGTATAGTTATGCAAAAATACAAAGTAACGGTAGCGGATAAAGCTCTTGAAGAAATCAGGGGCAAACCGCTTATACAAATTTCAAATGCGGACGGCGAACTGTATTTAGGTTTTGGTGAAATGATTCAATGGGACAAGCATAAAGCCCCTCAATATGTCTTGAAAATTGCCACTCAATTCAGATTTACATTAGATACTGAGATTATACTCGGCAAACAAGATTTGTTTTGGCCAAGCTATGAAGAATCACATAAAAAGGGCTTCAAAATGGACGAATTCAATCCGAATAGCAAAAAACAAAGCCGTTTTAATGAACAAATTGAGAGGTTTTTCAACGCGGATGTTATTGGGGATTATATCGTCAAAGACGTTCGCGCTGGCAAAATGGGCGACTTTCTGCTGATTTTCAAAAATGGCGCAAGGCTAGAGGTTGTAAGCGATGCCTTTGACTTGCCAACAATCGACGATAATTACGAGTTGTGGCGTCTATTTGAAACTAATAAAAACAAATCAGATTTTGTGGTTAAACCTTTAGGAATTGCAGAAACTGATGAAGAATGGGGGTTTGAAAGCCATGAGTAGAAAACATATTGAAACCATAACAGGACAATTATCAATGCTAAACGGCAAGCAAATTAGCAATGCTTATAAGGATAATTCCTCATTTAATTTGGATTTTGTCGACTTTTCGCTTACTATTGATGGTTTCTTTCGCTTTGTATATAAGGGAAAAATCATCCTAAGCAGCTATGATATGGTTGCAACTGAATTTGATGATTATGTTAAAACAGTTTTCAAATCTTTAGACGGTTATGTAGTTAAAGAAGTGAAAATTGGCAAATTCGGTGATTTTACTTTAACATTCAAGAACAACGCACAGCTAGAAGTAATTAGTGATTCGTCTTATGATGAGTCGGTATGGAGCTTGGGCAATTGCATTGTTACGCCCTATGAAGTTAAAACGAGGGGGGATAAAAATGCGTGAGACAGAACCGCAAATCAATTTAAAAGCTCTTGAAATGGAAAGAAGAAAATATAGAAAAAGTTTAGGCGCAGAACAATCGTCCACTGTTCCTACGCTATCTCCTGCTACATCAACCACGCAGGTCAATAATGCTCCGGCTAAGACCGTAACAAAGTCGTTTGCGTCTAAACATAGCCGTTTGAAAGAGTTTGCGGAGCTTTTACAAAGTTCGTATTACGCAGATAGTGTAGATTATGTGAAAGAGTTAAGCGAATATGCCGATAGTCACAATGTTGGAATGAAGGAGGCATATAATTCTCTTTATGCGGAGCGGAAATATGAGGAACTTACTCAAATGCGAGAAAATAACGTGAGAACTACGTCCCCTGAAAGGCAAAGTCAAGTTGTTAATAATATTACCAAAGTTAAGTTAAACGAAGATCAATTGTATGTAGCAAAAATGTCTGGAATGACTCCGGAGGAGTATAATGAATATATGAACTAATAAAAATGTTATGTCCATAAAATTTTATGCAGGATATTATGCGGTGAAATTCTTTTTAACGGCGAGGAGGTAATGATGAACAAAGAGTACAATTTCAAAAGCGTTGAGGATTTATTAGAGCATATAAATCGTGGGTGTGAAGTAGGATTTTTATATAAGGGGAAGGAGTATTTTATGGGTATGCCTACGAAAAAAGTAGATTATAAATTTTTCATTGGCGAGTGCTGCAATGATAATAGTGATGGGGAATATATGACAGCAGAGGAGATGTTGGAATATTCTTTTGGTGATAGGAAGCTAAAAGACATCGTAAATGATATGGAAGTTATTGAAAGAAGTTTTTAACAAAAATCTTATAAATGCTATCAAGAATTTGTTAAAGAAGCTAGGTCAGGAGTGTTGAAAAGATGACAAGTAAAGATCTGAACTTGCGAATGATTGAAGCTTTACCTCAAATCACGAAGAAATATGTAGAGGAAACTGAATGGCAAGAAAAGGATGAGACCGGTTCGCACGTGGTTTATGCGGATGTTTTTGTGCCGTTTGTTTATGAAACGTTCACAACAAATGATGAAGTTCTTTTAACTAAAATTTTCCAATTTATAGAAAACCTTATCAAACTGAAAGATGATTATGCAGATGAAGTTGTTCATTTAAGCGTTCTTGAAAAGCTATATTACGAGGATGAAATAGGCAAAAAACAGTTAGAATGCTTTATGAAATCGGAAACTCTTAAAAAATGGAAAACATTTTCATTGGAACAAAAATAAAAAGTCGGTGATTATTTTGTTGTTTAGAACAAAAAGTGGATGACTTTTTTGTATTTTCCATCAGAAAATACTTGCATTTTTTGCGACAATAGTTTATAATAACAATTGGGTGATAAGAATGAAACGATATGTCATGGACGAATTGGTCGCATGGAAAACTAAAAACAAACGTAAACCGCTTATTATTAGGGGAGCAAGACAAGTAGGAAAAACTTGGCTTATGAAAGAGTTTGGTAGGCTACATTTTGATAATGTCGCTTATATTAACTTTGATAGCAATAAACGCATGGAAACTCTTTTCAACGAAGATTATGACATTAAGCGTTTGATTGACGGCTTAGAAGTTGAGACCGGCGAAAAGATATTGCCTAATTCGACTCTTATTATTTTTGACGAAGTGCAGGAGGTTAAAAAAGCCTTATCGTCTTTGAAATATTTTTACGAAAACGCGCCTGAATACGCTATTATTGCAGGCGGTTCATTGCTCGGCATAGCTATGGGCAGCGGTATATCTTATCCTGTTGGGAAAGTAGATAATGTGGAACTGTTTCCTCTTTGTTTTTGTGAATTTTTAGAAGCCAAAGGCGAGGAAAAATTGGCGGAAATGTTGCAGAAAAAAGATTGGGAAATGGTAAAAGTTTTCAAAACGAAATTTATTGATTACTTGCGTAAATACTACTATGTCGGCGGTATGCCTGAGATTGTTGAAACTTATGTTGAAGGTGGAGGCTATGACGAAGTCCGTGCATTGCAAAATAAAATCCTCTTTGATTATGACCAAGATTTTGGCAAACACGTGCCTGACGACATTATTCCAAAGGTAAAAAACGTTTGGGCAAGTGTTCCCGCGCAACTTGCAAGAGAAAAGAAAAAGTTTTCGTCGGGCATTGTTAAAGAAAAATCAAGGCTTAACGATTATGAAAAAGCGATTCAATGGCTTATTGACGCCGGGCTTGTTTATAAAATAGGGCAAATTACTAAGCCTTCATTGCCACTATCAAGTTATGATACAAACTTTTTTAAAATTTACATTCACGATGTAGGTTTATTAGGAGCAAAATCAGACCTTGATGTTAAAACAATTTTAGATGGCGAGAAAATTTTTGAAGAATTTAAAGGTTCGTTGACCGAACAATATGTTTTGCAGGAATTAAAAGCAAAGGGAATTAATCTATTCTATTGGGCAAGTGAGGCAAGAGCCGAAGTTGATTTTGTTTTTAAGGTTAATGGTGTTGTTTATCCGTTAGAGGTTAAAGCCGAAGAAAACTTGCAAAGTAAAAGTTTGAAAACTTATGCGGAAAAGTATAAACCTGAACTTTGCTTGAGAGCGTCAATGAAAGATTTCCGCAACGATGGTTGGCTTGAAAACATACCTCTTTATGCAATAGGTAACTATTTTAATGAGTAGTAAAAACAAAATATTTTATCAAGTCTATTCCTTTGTGGAGTAGTCTTTTTAGTTTGGGCGGGAATGTTATAACGTTTTTTTAAATTTTAATTTTGGTCTATATTTTGTGTTTTGCACGTAAAAAATAATGAGGTGACTATATGTTTTTAGTAATAAAACGGATAAAAATAGTTGCGTGTTTGGCTGTGATTTTAACTGTGGGAGCGACTTTTGTGATGATGGATAGAATAGGGACGCCCACAAAAGGCGCGACTAATCCGCCAGTAGATGTTGTTATGGATGCGTGCCATGGGGCATTAAGTTAAGTAGTACCAACAAAATGAAAGAAAAATAAGATTATCAGCCGTCTTGTATTTTAGGAAAATTATATTGGCATTCTGTTGACAAGACAAAATTGAAGTTGTTTAATTTGATGATTGTTACAAACGGTTTTTCGCAGTCATCACAAACTATAACACCCAAAAGGGTATTTTTTGTGTCGAGAATGAACGCAACCTCTGACCCTCTCCATATGGCTTCCTTGAACGGTGCACTGCTATGGCTTACATTTTGGCAAATCCCACATTACGTGTCCTCCAATTCTTTAATTTTTGCTTGCGTTTTTCATCTAACTGTGATATAATACCTTCATAAGGAGGCGAAAGCCATGAAGAAGTTTTTAAGCGGTTCGTTGTAAGCGCGGTGTTGTTTTTAGGTTTAGGAGCATTTGCTGCTACGCAATTCATCGCTAACATTGCAGAATTTCCCGTTTATGTGAATGGAGAACTATTCCAAGCGAAAACCGGAATGATTTTAGCAATAGAGGACAGAACATATTTGCCGGTGCGAGATATGTCGGATGCGCTTGGAATCGCAATAAATTGGAACGAGGAGTTGAGGCAAGTGGAAGTTGGCGCGCCGCCCGAAGAAAGGAATGAAAACGCAGAAATCGTGGATGCTAAATATTTAAAAATTTTTACCGATTTGCTAAATAGAAGGGAAGAAGAAACAAGGTTTGCGATTCACCCAATAGTCCCCGAAGATGATGCGTTTATGCAAGCAAAAATGTATGCAGGTTTTGAACTAAAGGAATATGAGTCGGATCCTTCCTACGCATCGACGGTAGTTTGGCTGAAAGAAATGAAGCAAGCGTGGGCAGATTATACGGCAGAAAGGTCAAAATAACCATAAATTTTTCAAAGCACACAGCAAAAATGAATGCAACACAATTGTAACATTTGACGTAGTAATCGCAGTTTTTAGTAATCCTGTTTACGCACCCAATGCCTTTGATTGTTAAACGAAAACATCGGCGTTTTTTGAATTGTACAAAATTATTACATTTATTTTTTCGCCGTGCATAGTTACACAGAAGTAATTATGCTGTTCGCTGCAATAGAGAAAAACACAGATAAAAATAGATGCTTTTAGGAGGTGGTATAATGAACTATTTGTTAAAACTTTACGATGAACCACTTATTAAGTTCACGATGGAGAATGAAGTCGGTGAAGGATTTAAGGCAACAATGAATTGGATAGTTAAGCCTACAAAATATAATCTTTTGCCTTATAATATATATATGGGGATTATAAACGAATACACCGGTGCAAGATTAGACGATATAAACATTCACAAAACACTTACAAAATGGCTTAACAAGCGAACAATTCCTAAGAACCGTGAGTTTGTTGAGGAAATTCTGCACGCTTATGGACTTTCAATCAACGATAAAAAAGGAATTATTGAAATATGTAAAGGGCTGTCGCTTAACGATAGTTATTGGGTTGTTCCCGAGGACTTTGACGGCAAATTTGCAGACTATAACCTTTACGAAAATAAGTTTTCAGAGGCTTTATCGCTTGTTGCATATACAGGGGTTGGTGGCGGCGTCACTCCTTTTACCACTTCGCCCGAATATACTACAGGGGGTATGCTTCGCAAGGCTTGGCGTAGAATAGACGATAAGATTATCCTTTACAAAGGCGGCACGGGCGGATTCGCTAATACCGGATTAGAGCCTTACAGTGAATATTATGCTTGCCAAATTGCTGAAAAAATGAAAATGGACCCTGTTATGTACGGGCTTGAACAATGGAAAGGCATTTTGGCTTCGATTTGCGTTTTGTTTACCGATATTGACACAGCTTTTATTCCTATCGGGCGGATTGTTAAGGAAGGTGGATACAAAAAGGTATTAGAATGGGCGAAAAATCAAAGCAATGAGATGTATGAATACTTCCGTTCTATACTTTGCTTAGATGCGCTTATTTACAACCAAGACAGGCACTTCGGTAACTTTGGTGTTTTGCGTGAAAATAAAACCGGTAAAATCATTGCTCCTGCCCCTGTTTTTGATAATGGTCTATCATTATTCAATTACGGAATGATAGATAATTTGCGGAATTTAGAAGAATATCGCCAAACAAGAACAGCACAAACAGGCGATAGTTTTGACGATATTGCAAAAACATTTTGCGGTAAAAAGCAAAAAGAGCAATTAAGACATTTGATTGATTTCAAGTTCATACCACATGAATTATATAATTGGGAGCCGGAAAGATACGAAATAATAGAAAAGTTTATTCAGAAGAGAGTTATTGAATTGCTTAATATTATCAACGATTAAGAAACAAAAAGTATGTTTAACTAATTCTAAATACCTCTTTTCCTGCGGGGTGTTTTTCTATTGCAAGAAAGTTGGCGAAAAAGCATGGCAACGATGAGTTTATCGAGTACGGACTCCGCAATCACGGAAAATCTTTTTAACGGCGGAATTTTCGAGCCGTTTTTTGCTTTAAATTTTAATTTTGGTCTATATTTTATGTTTTGAACGTAAAAAATAATGAGGTGACTATATGTTTTTAGTAATAAAACGGATAAAAATAGTTGCGTGTTTGGCGGTGGTTTTAACTGTGGGGGCGACTTTCGTGATGCTGGATAGAATAGGGACGCCCACAAAAGGCGCTACTAATCCGCCTGTAGACATAGTTTTAGATGCCGGTCACGGTGATGTGGACAGTGGCGCGGTAGGCGTAAGCGGCGTTGAGGAGAAGGTGCTGAATTTGGCAGTCACGTTAAAAGTTCGGGATATTCTGCTGCAAAACGGCATAAGCGTGGGGCTGACGCGTGAGGGAGACGCCGCGATTGAGCCCGATACAAAAAAAAGCATACGCGGTCGCAAACGTGCGGACATGGCGTACCGTCAGGATTTTATAGTAAACAGCGGCGCTAAGGCGTTTGTGAGCATTCACATGAACACGTTCAGCGAGGAAAAATACAAGGGCGCGCAGGTGTTTTACAGCGTCAACGTCTCTGAAAGCAAGGAGTTCGGGGCGATTATGCAAACCGCGCTCCAAACCGTGCTTAATGACGGGAATATGAGGAAGGAAAAGCAAGTGCCGAGCAGTGTGTACATAATGAAAAAGCTGCCGATGAGCGCGGTGCTTGTGGAGTGCGGATTCATAAGCAACCGAGAGGAAGAGGCGCTTTTGCGCACGGATGCGTATCAGCAAAAAATGGCGGAAGCAATAGCGAAAGGAGTCATGGATTGGCTCAATCGCGCGGCATCGGCAATTTAATCGCGTCCTGCATGGAATACAGTCCGCACGGCTTGCCCGCCAGAAATTTAGCGGCGTGAAGAGCTCCCGCGGCAAAAATTTCACGTCCCGCGGCGTGGTGCGTGATTTCCAATATCTCGTCGTTCCCGGCAAAAATAACGGAGTGGTCGCCGACTATAGTCCCCCCCCTTATGCTTGAAATGCCGATTTCGTGCTGCCCCCGCGGCTTACGCGTGGAATGGCGGTCGTAGACATATTCGCCCGGGAAGGGCAGAGCGTTTGAGATAGTGTCGGCAATCGTGAGCGCGACGCCGGAAGGAGCGTCGACCTTTTTATTGTGATGTTTCTCGATAATTTCCACATCGAAACCGTCGCTTAAAATTTTCGCCACCTGCCCCGCCAGATTCAGCAGAATATTAATCCCGAGCGACATTGTCGCCGAATGAAGTATGGGCACGCTGTTGCTTGCTTGTCTGATTGTTTCCGTGTCGCGGACGGAATAGCCCGTTGTGGCGAGGACGAGAGGGATTTTGTGCGCCTTGCCGAATGCCAGCAGCGACGGTAAAGCGGAAGGGTGAGAAAAATCGACAATAACGTCAGCGTCAGCCGGCGCGTTTGCAATGGAGTTGTGCGTGTCCACGCCGCAGACAATTTTCGCGCCAGGGTCCGTCTCGACCAACTGAGCTACCGCTTGACCCATTCGACCGTTGCAGCCGCTTAATATGATTTTTATCATTTGTGTATCCTCCTTTATGCGGGCGTTTTAATGTAGTTATCAAGCGCGGTTTTCAGGCGGTTCAGGTTGGATTCGCTCATCTCGCAAAGGGGCAAACGCAGCGTCCCGACGTCAAAACCCTTAAGGTTAAGGGCGGTTTTTACGGGGATGGGATTCACTTCACAGAAAATCGCCGCGATTAAATCGAGCATTTTAAGCTGAATAGCGCGGCTGCCGACGATGTCGTCCGCAAAAAATTTCCCGCATATGTTGTGCGTGTCCTCGGGGGCAATATTTGCGACGGTGGAAATTACTCCCAGCCCCCCGATAGAGAGAATCGGCAAAATACAATCGTCGTCGCCCGAGTAAATGTGCAGATTTTCGCCGCACAGCGCGGCTATATTGCTCGCGAGGGACAAATTGCCGCTCGCCTCTTTTATTGCGATTATGTTCGGGTGATTGGAGAGGATTTTAGCGGTTTCGGCGGAAACACAAAGCCCCGTGCGCGAGGGCACATTGTAAACGATTATAGGCTTGCTCACCGCGTTGGCAATTGTTTCGTAGTGCGCCACCAGCCCCTTTTGCGTGGTTTTATTGTAGTACGGCGTGACCATCAAAAGCCCGTCAACGCCCAGCTGCTCGGCTTCTTGAGACAGCTCCAGCGCGTGAGAGGTGGAATTAGAGCCGGTGCCCGCAATAACGGGAACCCGCCCCGCGACGGTTTGTACCGCGAATTTTATAAGCTGCGTTCGCTCGCTGTCGGACATAGTTGACGCCTCGCCCGTGGTGCCGCAGACGATAATCGCGTCTGTCTTGCCTTTAATTTGAAACTCAATCAGTTCGGCGAAGCTTTTGTAGTTTATTTCGCTGCCGTCAGCCGTGAAAGGCGTAACGATTGCAACGCCGCTTCCCTTGAAAATAATGGGTTTACTCATGTTCATTCCTCCAAAAATTTATTAAGTCCCTTGCAATCTGCACGGCATTTGTCGCCGCGCCCTTGCGTATATTGTCCGCCACAACCCAGATGTTCAGCGCATTTTCCGCGCTTTCATCACGCCGAATGCGTCCGACGAAGGTCTCATCGCTGCCGGTGGCGTCAGCGGCGAGCGGATAAAGATTGTTGGCGGTATCATCGCGGACGGTCACGCCCGGGGCATCCTCAAGAATTTTCCTAACGTCTTCGAGCTCAAAAGCCTTTTCAAACTGCACATTTATGGACTCACTATGACTATTGACAACCGGAACCCGAACGGTAGTTGCAGTCACCGCCAAGCTCCAATCCCCCAAAATTTTACGCGTTTCGTTTATCATTTTCTCTTCTTCTTTGGTGTAGCCGTTGGGCAGGAAAGCGTCTATGTGCGGGAGGCAATTATTGTATATCGGGTGAGGGAATTTCTCCGGCGGCAGACCTTTGGAGGTGTTCTCGAGGTCGGTGACGCCCGCGACCCCCGCGCCCGAAACCGCTTGATATGTAGAATAAATAACGCGCTTGATTTTATATGCGCGGTGCAGAGGCGCGAGCGCAACAACGGCTTGAATAGTGCTGCAATTAGGATTGGCAATTATGCCCTTGTTCCATTTTATGTCGTCGGAATTAACCTCGGGAACCACGAGCGGGACATTTTCATCCATGCGCCACGCACTGCTGTTGTCAATCACCACGCATCCGTTTTCGGCGGCAATCGGGGCGAATTTCCGCGAAATATCGCCGCCCGCGGAGAAAAGCGCAATGTGAAATTTTTTGTCCCTGAAAGAATCCTCGGTAAGCTCCTCAACGACGTAATCCTCGCCGTTAAAATGAAGAGAGCTCCCTTTTGAACGCGCGGAAGCGAAAAGCGTATACTCCGCAGCGGGCAGCTGATATTCCTGCAGGACGTCTAAAAACGCGCGCCCAACCATACCCGTTGCCCCAACCACCGCAATATTGTATTTTTTATACACACACATACCACCTTTGCTTATGAAAACAAAACACACCGCTTAAAAACTTGCGTGCGCGGGAAAATCCACTAAACTTATTATCATAATATTACCACGCTTTTGGCGATGTGTCAAGTATTTTCTTGTTTTACTCACGGAAATGCAAGTTTTTAATTAAATTGCACTTTGCATTTGCGGTGTTTTTTAGAAAAAGCTTGCAAAAATTGACACAATATGTTAAAGTTGTGTTGAGGTGAAAGTTTTATGAAAAAGTTGTCGGATAAAATTTTGAAGTTGATTCTTGTGTTGGTGATTGTTTTCCCGCATGTTCATGCGGAACCTGCCGTTTATTTTTATGATTTACCGTCAAGCCATTGGGCATATGACGATATTATGATACTTGCGAATAAAGGGATAATAAACGGATATGAGGACGGCGAATTTCGCGCGGAAGCAAATGTGACTGTGGCGGAGATGTCTAAAATTATCGTGCTTGCTTTTAATCTTAATAGTTATGAGCAAGATTATTATCCCGGAGCTCGTGGCTTAAATGATGAAAAATGGTGGTTGGATTATGCTGATAGAATCAGAGATTATTATGTGCGGCAGGGGTATGATACTTTTTTTGAAGGTGAAATACCTGCGCCTCATTTCGACGAAAGACCTGCAACAAGGAGTGATGTTACATCTAGCTTGGTAAACGCTGTGAATCCATATTACCAAAGGAATTATACATATATGGGGTATAGAGTAGATTATGAATCGATTTTGGAGAATAAATTTTATGATATGAATGAAAAGCTTAATGGTTATTTTTATGAGGGCGTACCTTTAGAACATATTTATATCGCTGATGAATTAGGAATTATAGAGGGGTATCCCGACGGGTCATTTTTGCCTTACGGCTATGTAACGCGCGCTGAATTTTGTGCAATGGTAAACAGAGCATCTAGTATAAAAGACAATATTCCCACTGATTTGCTTGATGAGCCTACGCCGTCTCCGGTAAATAAAGCGGATTACTCTCAAATTTTGGCTGAAATTGATAAATTGCAAGGACAGTGGTTTTATTACAATGCAGTGGAAGCTGTATATTTTCCTTATAATCACGATTGTCCTGAAAGTGATGCTTTGTTTAATGAGGTAAAAGATTCCGCGAAAAATAAAAAATATTATAATGAATATTCAAAAATCAAGGCTGAATACGCAATAGGTGCGGGCTATACAACTGCCGATATAGTGCAATTCGAGCTACGTAAAAGAGAAGCATATGATGCCTTGCTTGAGGAGGTTTACAATGATATAAAAGCGAATATTCCCGAGGATGATTTTGAAAAGTTGAAACAATCGGAGTTGAAGTGGATTATAAGTAGAGATGATTTTATCGAAAAACACCTTCACAACGAAGGCAGTATTTCAGGCGTACTTGCAGGGGCATACATAGTTGATGCCAGAGTGTTTCGGATATTATTGCTATTAAAATATTATTGATTTGCTCAATCAACGGAATTTGTGGACTGAATATTAATATTTTGCTTTAATTATCCGCCGCGCGTTCCAAAATAAATACAGGGCTATCACAAGCGAGCATGACAAATCAATCAGGGAGACGGCAGGATTATCAGCCAAAAATGTCACGAACAGCAATGTTATGATCACCGCCGCGTCGGCTATGGACTTCGCGCGATACAGGCGCTTTTGCGTGGCGATAATTGTGCCGTCGCCGTGGCTGCTTAACACGTAATAACGCCGCCAGAAAATGCCGTTGGTTATAAGGCTCAACGCCGCGATTACAAGCCCTAAGGTCGCGTTGCCGGTGGGCGCTTTATGCGCGAATACGGCGATAAAAGTCATGATTCCTCCGGAAAGTATCATGGCAAACGCAACCGTTAAATTTGCAATTTTCTCCGATTGCGGCTTCGATTTTTGGCGGTAAGCGATAAATGACACGATAATTGCTATAAGCTCCGCGGTCCGCCGGAAAAAATCCGCCCATTGCGTTGCGGAGGTCGTCTGAAACACCGCCACAAGTAGCACTATTGGTCCGGGCAGGCTGAGCAATAACGAGGTGAGCAAAGTGCGGTAGTTTTTATCCTTTTTCATAGCCCAACCGCCCCGAATAGCAACGCGAGCAAGTATATTGCCAATGATAAGGCGAATGGAACGGTGAGATTATCCAAGCCTTTTGGGGTGTAGACCTCCACGACCGACGAAATCGCGGCAAGAGCCACGGCGGATATCACGGACGCCACCCAAGAAAACGGATTCACAATTAAAAGCGTCAACGCGGCAACGGTGAACGAAACAAAGGCATTTGCAACCACGCCTTCCACGAATTTTACGCCTTCCGTCTTGCCTCTCACGCGGAGTGTGCCGTATTTTGGTCCGATAAGAGCGGAGGTCGCGTCCGAGCACCCCCAAGTGAGGACGGACGTCATAACAATATACGGCATATTGAGCACGCCCCAGAAAATGGCGATTAACGAGCCGTAGCAGACCGCCATAATGACCATGGTGCGCTTTACTTCGCCTTTCCGCCGCTCGTTTAAGACGACGGAGTAGCTTTTAATATGCTTTTCGGCGAAGGTTAAAATCGGGAAAATAATAACGATGAACAATACCATTAAAAGTGAAGCTAAATACCAAGTGCGGAACGCCTTCAGCAGGATGATTATTGACAAAACAAAGGTGATGTGCATTATTTTGCGGCTTATCTCCCGCGGGATTCCGCCATACTTTTTAATTATAGATACGGCGGAAACGGCTAAAATAATATAGCCGAAATATATGGCGAATCCAATTAAAAATTCAGACATTTTCCACCCTTTCAAGCCGATATGTATATTATTTACCCGCGCACTTTGATTTACTCTTACTTCTTTAATAATGCCGCGCGCAAAAAAAGGGTAGACTAATTTTGAAATATGTGATAAACTGTTTATGGAAAGAGGGTGCTCGCGTGAAGAGTTTGGTGAAAATCGTGTTATTGACGTTGCTTAGCCTGTTTGTTTGCGTTAAAGTTAATGCGGTATCGTTGCCTCAAACGCTTAGAATCGGCATAATTTTCAATTCGGTGTCGTCCAATCCCATTTCGATTACCGCAAGCGGAGGAGTTTACATTAAAACGCTTGATGGAGCGGTTTTGTATCGAAATGCATCGGGAGTCGTGGTGACTGCCAAAAAGTCCTTGCTTAGCGGCATAGATGCGGAAATTAACGGAATGATTGCGGCAACCGCCCAAACGGAGCTGGTTCTTGAGCCCGCGTCCGGCAATTTGAGCCTTAATGGCATTGCATACCGCGGGACCATCAACATTTGCAGGCAGAACGGCGGGGAGCTGGACGCTATAAACGTTGTGGAAATCAATGATTATGTGCGAGGAGTGGTTGCGAAGGAGATAGGCGGAGCGTCGCCGACCGAGGCGCTCAAGGCGCAGGCGGTGTGTGCGCGTAATTATGCCGCAGCAAATGTGAACAAGCATCGCGCGCGCGGGTTCGACCTCTGCAATACGGAGCATTGTCAAGTTTATGGCGGTATTAACGCGGAAACGGAGGCGGTAAACAGCGCGGTGGACGCGACCCGCAACGTGATTGCGACGCACGGGGGCGGTCTTGCGGAATTGATATTTGCGGCGTCGACGGGCGGCTATACCGAAAGCTCCGAGTTTGTTTGGGGCAGTAAAATTCCCTATTTGGTGGCGGTGCCCTCTCCCGATGAAAACCCGAACGCGTACTATATAAGCTGGAAATACGAGGTTACGCCTGCGGAGGCGACCGAAATTTTAAAAGCGTATGAGCTGGGCGATATAAAAAATATCGAAATTTTGGAGCAGACTCCGCGCGGTGTCACGACGAAGCTCAGAGTGGTCGGCAGCGTCAAGGAGAAGGTTTTCGCGCTGGAAGCCTGCAGAACGCTGTTCGGCTATTCGGGGCTGAGAAGTCAGGCGTACACGATGGAAAAGGTCGGCGGGGACACCATTCAGGGGACCGCCGAGGTCTGGGGCATGGATTCAAGCGGCAAGGCGTTGAAAATAGCGGGGGATTCGTTTAGCGTCAAGTCCGCCGAGGGGCAGACCGATGTGCTGTTGAGCGACTTTTGGGTGAAATCGAGCTCGGAAAGTACGCGTATAATCGTGCCGAAAAGCGGCTCCGGCGGTACAATCGAGAAGTTCATATTCACGGGGCGAGGTTGGGGACATTTGGTGGGTATGAGCCAGGAAGGAGCCATCGCAATGGCGAAAAAAGGAGCTAGCTATCAAGAAATTTTGAAACACTATTACACCGGGATTACGCTGGAGTAGGCGGTGAAAACGAGCGATTTTGACTATTATCTGCCCGAAAATTTGATAGCGCAGTCCCCATGCGAGGTCCGCAGCGATTCGCGGCTTTTGGTGCTGGATAAGAAAACGGGTGCGGTAGAGCACAGAAAATTCACCGATATAACGGATTATTTGCAGCCGAACGATTGCGTGGCGGTCAATAACACGCGTGTGATTCCGGCGCGTCTTTTGGGGTTGAGGGCGGCAGGCGGCGCGGCGGAGGCGTTGCTATTGAAGCGTGTGCAGGGCAATGTGTGGGAGGCGCTGGTCCGCCCCGGGAGGCGCATAAAGCGGGATACGCGCATGTTTTTCGGCGATGGCATGCTGGAAGCGCGCGTTCTGGAGGTGCTGGAAAGCGGCAACCGTCTGCTCGAATTTACATACAGCGGGATTTGGGAGGAAGTGCTGGATAAATTGGGAGAGATGCCACTTCCGCCCTATATCACCACGAAATTGACCGATAAGGAGCGCTATCAGACCGTGTACGCAAAGTACGACGGGTCGGCGGCGGCGCCAACGGCAGGGCTGCATTTTACGCCCGAGCTACTGGAGAAAATTCGCGCGCAGGGCGTCAATACCGCGGAAATCACGCTGCATGTGGGGCTGGGGACCTTTCGTCCGGTCAAGGCAAATGACGTTTCCGACCACAAAATGCACTCCGAATACTTCGATATAACGCCCGAAAATGCGCGTATAGTGCGCAAAACCACGGGTAGCCTTGTTGCTGTCGGGACGACGACCGTCCGCACGCTTGAGACGTTGGCAAAAAGCGGTGGCGTTCGCGCGTGTTCCGGCTGGACCGACATATTTATATACCCGCCCTACGAGTTTTTGGCGGTGGATAGGCTGATAACCAACTTTCACCTCCCCAAATCCACCCTGCTTATGCTGGTGAGCAGCTTCGCAGGCAGAGAAAACGTGCTCAACGCGTATAATGAAGCGATTCGCGAAAAATACCGCTTCTTCACCTTTGGCGACGCCATGTTTATCAAGTAAATCAGCGGAATCATCACCGCTTGCCCTTCAGCGGCTTTTCCCGCTCCTTGTAATCGGGCATAAGCTCCCTCATGATGCCGTGAAATCCCGCTTGATGATTCGATTCCAAATAATGGCAAAATTCGTGCAATATAACCATCTCAACCGTCTTATCGGGCATACGCATAAGGCGATGCGAAAGGCTTATGTAATCCTGCCGCGGGTTGCACGTGCCCCAACGGGACTTCTCGTCGACCACCTTAATTTGCGGTCTACCACCGGGAAAACGCCGCTTGAGCCTGTGCCTAATCAGCGCCCACGCCCTGTCCGCAAGCGGATTAAAACGAAACAAACAATCAGTGGTCGAAAGCGCAAACATATCATCGTTGCGGCTTAACCTTTCCTCCCGCTGCAGCTTGCATTTAGCCTGCGCCTGTCTTATCCACTCCGCCTTTTCAGCAATAAACGTATCAATCTCTTTCGCCGACGCGCCCAGCGGAGCCGACGCCCATACACTCCCGTCCGGCTTAACGTGTATGTTTATATTCTTAACGTTCCGCTTTTTGCGGATTTCATACTTTATTCCTTTGACTTCACTTATCATATTAACCCTTTCATTTTCACCATTTTATATTTTCGGACCCTCCCCGTTCCTTAATTATAACAAGACATAACCGAAATGTCAATACAAAATGAGGACGAATTCACGCCTTCCCAAGCGGATTTTTGCTCAAAACTAAAAATACATACCGATTACCCAAAATTGCGGAAAACATTTATAAATGCCGCGATTTTGGATTTTTCACACTTTATTTTCAGCTAAAAAAGGGAAATTTTTAAAATCTTTACACAAACTTAACATAACAGCCGGATTTAGGTATTGACTGCGGGACTATAAAGCAGTATAATATAAATGTGGGGAAATATGTCAAAATTTTCCTACGGAAATATCCGCGGCAAAGAAAAGTACGCATGATACGCTGCGGAAAATTAAAACGAAGGGAAGAGAAAACATGAAAAAACGTGATTATTCTAGAGAGAGAGAGAGAGAGAGAGAGAGAGAGAGAGAGAGAGAGAGAGAGAGAGAACAAACTCTCTAAATCATTTTTTGATTTAACTAATTACCCGGGATTTTTGTTTACAAGAAAAGTTTTAAGCTTGATGCTTTCTATTATTTTACTTACGTCTTTTATTCCGACTTTTTCAGGAGTATCATTTTTAGACCCACAAATAACTTACGCCGCTGAAGATGCAACTGGCTCATGCGGCACTAACCTCACATGGACTTTTACAGCCGCAACCGGCAACCTAACTATATCCGGCACCGGCGATATGACGAATTATAGCGGCAATGATAGCAATCGTACGCCATGGTATTCATTCAGGACTTCCATAACAAGTCTTACAATTGAATCCGGTGTTACAAGCATAGGCGATTATACGTTTAGGGGAAGCAGCGGCTTAACGGGAGATTTAACGATCCCTGAAGGTGTGATAAGCATAGGAAATAGTGCGTTTTACGGATGTAGCGGCTTAACGGGAGATTTAACGATCCCTGAAGGTGTGATAAGCATAAAAACTGAGGCGTTTCAAAATTGCGTGGGTTTCACTGGAGAATTGACTATTCCCGCGAGTGTGAAAAGCATAGGTTATTCTGCGTTTTCCAGTTGCGCCAGATTAACGGGAGAATTAACGATCCCCGAAGGCGTGACGAGTATAGGTCAATTTGCGTTTAACAATTGCGTTGGATTTACAGGAGGGTTGACAATACCGAATAGTGTGACGGATATAGGCAATAGTGCATTTGAAGATTGCAAAGGGTTAACAGGAACGGCGATAATTCCCGCGAGTGTGAAAAGCATAGGCACAAAGGCGTTTGCTCCAGTTGGTTTAACTGACATAAACGTAGACGCTAATAATGCCAATTACGCCTCTGTTGACGGCATATTATACAATAGGGCATTAACCACATTAATACAATATCCTGCGGGTAAAGTTGCAGTATTTACAAGTCTCGCAATCCCCGCGAGTGTGACTAACATAGGTTCATATGCGTTTTACGAGTGTAGCGGATTGACGGGAAATTTAACGTTGCCCGCAAGCGTGACGAGCATAGGTTCATATGCGTTTTACAATTGTAGCAGTTTGACGGGAACATTAACGATCCCCGAGGGCGTGAAAAGTATAAACGAATATGCGTTTTATGAATGTAGCGGGTTGATAGGCGACTTAACGATTCCTGAGGGCGTGACGAGCATAGGCTCATATGCGTTTTACAATTGTAGAGGCTTAACTGGAGACTTAACAATCCCCATAAGCGTGACGGGTATAGGACAGTATACGTTTTCCGGATGCAACGGATTTACAGGGGAATTAACAATCCCCGAGGGCGTGAAAAGCATAGGCGCATATACGTTTAACGGATGTAGCAAATTAACGGGAAATTTAACGCTTCCAGAAAGCGTGACGAGCATAGGCGAGCGAGCATTTTGCAATTGCAGAGGGTTGACGGGAGATTTAACGATCCCGGAGGGTGTGACGAGCATAGGCATCTATGCGTTTTACGGTTGTAGCGGACTCACTGGAGACTTAACGATCCCTGCGGGCGTGACGAGCATAGGTAAGATTGCGTTTCACGGAATTGGCTCAAATAATATAAATGTAGATGCCGGTAATGCCAATTACGCGTCTGTTGATGGAATATTCTACAATAAAGCATTGACTACATTAATACAATGTCCTACGGGCAAGCAAGGAGAGTTTGCAATACCTGCAGGCGTGACGAGCATAGACGTATGGGCGTTTGCCGATTGTAATAAATTAACGAGCATTACGGTGCTTGACAGCGTAACATCAATAAACGTTAATAATATATTTACCGGTACCTCTACTGATTTGGTAATAAATTGCCATTATGGAAGTGTAGCGAATACATACGCAAAAAACTCTAGTAAAAAGCGCAATAATTTATACGATGCTGTAGTTTCGGGGATTACGGTGGGGAATGCGTATACGGGAACGGCAATAACGCAGGGGAAAATGGTAGTGGAGGCGAAGACATTTGATAATCCGGAGGGGATAATTATAACCGAAGGGTTGGATTATACTGTGTCGTACAGCGATAATGTCGAGGTGGGGACGGCGACGGTGACGATTGTCGGCAAGGGCAATTACGCGGGGACGATTGAGAAAAACTTTAAAATTGTCTCGGATCCTACGGAAAGTTACACTTCAATTGTTGAAACGGATGATGGCGGATACGTTGTTGTCGGGTCGGCTGATGTTGCGTCTGATGTTATAGGTTATGGGAATAACGGCGGTACGGATGCGATTATCATTAAATATGATGCTGACGATAACGTGGAATGGGCGAGGAATGCCGGAGGGACGAGTTCTGACTCTTTTGAGGGGGTGACCGCAGCGGCAGACGGTGGATATGTAGCTGTGGGCAGAACTAATGGGGAATCCATATCCCCTGCGTGGGGATATAATGGCAGTGGTGACGGAATTATCGTCAAATATGATGCTAATGGTAACGTGTTATGGTCGCAAAATATCGGTGGAACAAGTGATGACTGGGTCATAGGAGTGACTGCAACAACTGATGGTGGATATGTTGCTGTGGGTTATTCTCGTGGTTCATCCACATCGCCGACGTGGGGTCATCAAGGAATGGCTTTACTCACTGACGGAATTATCGTCAAATATGATACTGATGGCAGTGTAGAATGGTCGCAAAATGCCGGCGGGACGAGTTATGACTATTTCTATGGTGTGACGGCAACGGCAGACGGCGGAGTAGTAGCCGCGGGACAAGGGGGGGCATCCGCATTATGGGGAAATCATGGAGGCGGTGACGCAATTCTGGTTAAATATGACGCGAACGGTGATATTGAGTGGACACGAAATGCCGGGGGAACGATGGCTAACGCGTTTCGAAAAATGGTCGCAACGTCAGATGGAGGATTTGTTGCCGTAGGGCATTCAAATAGCGCAGATGCAGAGGAATGGGGGAACAATGGCGATCATGACGCAATCGTAGTGAAATATGACGCAAACGGCGAAATTGAATGGGCTCAAAATGCCGGTGGAGCTGACTATGACCAATTTGAAAGTGTTACCATATCAAACGATGGAAGTATTGTAGCTGTGGGGTATTCAGTTAGCGCAGACGCGCCTGCATGGGGGAATAACGGTTCAAACGATGCAATTATTGTTCAATATGATAGTGACGGTAACTTTTTAAGCGCGAAAAATATAGGAGGTACGGAGATTGACTGGTTTCACGACGTAGCTAAAGTTGCTGATGGAAGGATTCTGGCGGTAGGCTACTCAAGGGGTACATCACCATATTGGAGCAACTCGGGGGGCATGGTGGGAATAATCGTGGCGCTGAATCTATGCGAGGTGGAGTTTGAGACGAACGGAGGAGCGCCGGTGCCGTCGCCGCAACATAGGCTGTCGGACGGGAACGGGCTTGTGACAAAGCCGGAGAGTCCGGAGAAGGCGAATCACACGTTCGCGGGGTGGTATGCCGACGTGGGGCTTGAAAACGCGTGGGATTTTGCGGTTGACACGGTCGGGGGCGCGATGAGCCTGTACGCGAAGTGGATTACGGAAATCACGATTGATTCGATTCCGGAGCAAAGCCACACGGGCGCGGAGATAGAGCCGGAATTGACGGTGCGTCAGGGCGCGAAGACGCTGGAAGAAAGCGTAGATTACACCGTAATTTACGGCGATAATGTGGATGTAGGCACGGCGACGGCGGAAGTGAGCTTCATGGGTGATTACGAAAATGTCGAGCCGATGATCGTCGAGTTTGTGATCCGCGAATTTACGCCGGCATCGTTGACGGCAGGATTGTCGGCGGAGTTTGGTGGAGTGATATATGGGTACAGTCAGCCGGGGGCAGTTGGGATAGAGATAGGAAACAGCGGGGAAACAGCGGCGGGAATCACGGGAGTGTCGTTGACGGATGGTGATGTGAATGCGTTTGAGATAGGCGGGAGCGGTAGTGTGGTTGAAGGCGAGGGAAGTATAAGCACGTGGACGGTGCGTCCGAAGGTGGGATTAAATGCCGGGAATTACAGCGCGACGATAACGGT
>JAISFC010000056.1 GCA_031263785.1 Clostridiales bacterium
CGTCTTTGTTGCGGACTCAATAGCGGCTATTACCGCGGCTACAATCATGTCATTCCCTTCTATGCCGCCCGTCCCGAATGTCGCTGAAATGTCACCGGTACGCGCAGATATAGGGGGACCGTTTTTTTGCGTGGAATGCTGCCACTTCAATATCCCCGTAATAAAGCGGTAAAGCTCCAATGCGGTCCACGTAATTAATAGCAAGGTCAAAATTATCCCCAGCGAAACGAACGTTACCATTAGTGCGTTTGATAATGAATAGCTGCTGTTAAAAAAATTAAACATATTTACCCTCATCCTTTCTCTTTTTTTGTTTCGTTGTAAGCATTTCTAAAGCGGAAACCAAACGCGGTCTGGTGGTGCTCGGAATTATTATATCGTCAACTTGTCCGTTTTCCGCTCCTATGTATGGTGAACAAAAACTTTCGCGGTATTCCGTGTCCATTCTGCGAAACGCATCCTCCGGATTGACCGCGGCGTTTATGACGTTTGCGTATAATTTCATAACCGCATCATGAGGATGAATCATAGCAAATTCCGCTGTCGGCCAGGCGAATACGAGGTCCGCTCCTGAAAACTTGCCTCCCATCACCAGATACGCCGAGCCGTACGCCTTCCTCAAAACTACGCTGATTTTCGGAACGGAAGCGCGGTTGTAAGCATTTGCAAGTATCGCGCTTATCCGCACAATACCGCTGTACTCTTCCTTTACATTCGGCACAAAGCTCATTATATCAACCAAAGTGATTATTGGTATGTGAAATTTGTCGCACAGCTTAATGAATCGCGTGGTCTTTATACAGGCGTCAATATCCAGCTCGCCGTTGTTTGCCACAATACCAACGCTATGCCCTCCCAAATGAGCGAAGCACGTCACGATATTTGTCGCAAAATTACTACTGACTTGAAAAACGTTACCGTTGTCGGCGATTATTTTAATAATAGACATAATATCAATATTTTCAAAGTCATCATCGGGAATTATAGAATTAAGCTCGTCAGAAAGACGATTAAAATCGTCGTCATTTTCAGAAATCAAAGGACGGTCAAGATAATTCATGGGCAGGAAATTCAAAACCTTGCGGACATTTTCCGCACAATCCGTAAAGTTCGCGCAAATAAAATCAGTTTGCCCGCTCTTGCACGCATTAGAATATGCGCTGGTATCCAAAATGCCGCCGTTGGAAAGTTGTATAAATCTGGGCGTATTGAGCGACAACGTTGATGTGTCATCCAACATAAATGTAAAATCACCACTGGCGGCAAGGACTGCCTGACAGTCTGTGCAATCACCTGTAATAACCGTGATTTGTGGTATAATATCATGAGCTTCCGTCATTTTATTTAAAATTTTGCCAAAGCTTACTAAAGTCGCCACGCCCTCATCCGCACAAGCTCCGCCGGAGTTAATTATGCTTATCATAGGGGCGCCCGTAGAAAGGGCGGCATCGTATAGCCTGCAAATTTTTTCGCACTGAAGACGGTTGAGAGTCCCTCCCATAATACATAAATCCTGCGCATACGCATACACAAGACGCTGATTTATGCTTCCGTACCCCGCAACAACGCTCATGGAATACTCCTGACGTTGTTCATTAAAGAAGCCGCCCAGCTCGACAAAACTTCCTTCGTCGAAAAGAAGGTCAAGCTGATAACGCATAGGACTCTTATAAGAATCCAACTGTTCACGGTTTTGCATAAGGCACTCTAATTTTGCTGAATTGTTCACAGGCAGCCCTCCGTGCTGCTCTCCCCAGCGCAACTCAAAATACTTTCCTTAGTAATTCTATCACGTTATGTAAAATTTGGCAAGACTTTTTTTTAAAATTTTTAAATTTTTTTAAAATTATTTCTTGACATTACTCTTTTTTAACATTACAATGTTATTATGGAGGGTGACAAGATGTCTGTAATTGATGATTTAAAAACGCAGGAAGTAGTGAAAATAAGGAGAATAATTCACCAATTCCCCGAGCTTGCGCGTCACGAGGTGGAGACAGCTAAGTTTGTCGAAAAATATTTGGACGAGCTTGAAATTCCTGTGACGACCGGGATAGCGCAAACGGGAGTAGTCGGATTTATCGAAAAGGAATTTGCTGTTCAAACACTTCTCATTCGTGCAAACATGGACGCGTTGCCGATAGCCGAGAGGACTAATCTGCCGTTTGCTTCGCAGCGAGGGGGGGTTATGCACGCGTGCGGCAACGATGCCCACACCGCTATGCTGCTTGCGACCGCCAAAAATCTGATGGCGCGGCGTGACGAATTGAAATCTAACGTCAAGCTGGTTTTTCAACCAGGTGAAGAAGACACGGGTGGAGCGCTTTCTATGATTGAAGCGGGAGTTCTAAGCAATAATGTAACCGGAGCAATTGCACTGAATGTCAATCCGGATGCGCAGACGGGAAGCATTATATTAAGGAAAGGCAGTAAAATTGCCGCTAACGATAGATTCGAGATAAAGCTCAAGGGTGCGGGCGGACACGGAGCTAATCCTACGCAAAATTCATCAATTTCTTACGTTTGCGCTCAGATTGTGGAAAATCTGTATTCCATAGCTACGAGACGCTTTGAAACGACGGATAATGCGCTGGTTTCCGTTTGTAACATAGAATGCGGTAACACATATAATGTTATGCCGTCAACTGCGACCATTCGCGGTACCATAAGGACTTATTCAGATGGCGTTCGCGACCTTGCCCCCGTTTATATCGAGCAAATTGTCGGGTGCATGGCTGCGGCATATGATATTGAGTACGAAATTCGTCACCTTAAAGGAAACCCGCCCGTCATAAACGACGCTGCCATGGTAGATAAAGCAGGCGAAGCGGCGGAAGGCATTGCAAATGTAGAGTGGTCCGGGCGCCCCGGTATAATCAGCGACGATTTCGCATATTTTGCCCAAAAAGTACCGTCATGCTACGTAGATTTGGGATGCGCAAACGCGGCAAAAGGAATTATCCATCCTATACATAGCGAATTTTTTGACATTGACGAAAGCTGTATGAAAATAGGCGCAGATTTTTTGACTAATTTCGCCCTGAAATATTAGAGCGAATCCAACTTTCGTTTTATCATATCGTTGAACATTTGAGGGTTTCCCTTGCCCTTGGAAAGGCGCATAGCTTGCCCCACTAAAAATCCCAATGCGTTAGTCTTACCTTTTTTGTAATCGGCAATGGATTTTTCATTGTTTTTCAACACTTCATCGACTACGGATAGCAACGCTGCTTCATCGCTGATTTGCGCCAGCCCTTTCTCCTTCACTATCTGCTCAACAGACCGCGGGGAATCGAAAAGCTCGTCAATCACTTTCTTTCCCGCCGTGTTGCTAATCGTCTTTTTATCAATCAATGAAATCATATCCGCAATGTGACGGGCGGTGAAGGGTATTTCACTTGCCTCCATATTTTTATCATTCAAAATCTTTGATATATCGCCTAACAACCAATTGCACGTAAATTTTGCGGAAGCGCCGAGCTTAACGGCTTCGTCCAGCATGTCCGCCATGGCTTTATTGCCCGCAACCTGCCCCGCGTCATAGTCTGACAAATTATAGATTTTAATGTAACGTTCCACTTTTGCGCGCGGCAATTCGGGAAGCTCGTCATGAATGCGCTTAATCCATTGCTCGTCTATGGAAATTGCTACCAGGTCGGGGTCAGGAAAATATCTATAATCGTGAGAATCTTCCTTACTTCTCATTGTAAAGCTTTTCCCCTTGTCATCGTCCCACCTGCGAGTTTCCTGCGAAATAACCTCGCCGTCTTCCAATGCTTCAATTTGACGGGCAGCTTCATATTTTATTGCACGACATGCCGCACTAAACGAGTTGACATTTTTCATTTCGGTGCGCGTACCCAATTCCTTTTGACCCTTTGGACGGACTGACACGTTGACGTCACATCGTAGCGAACCTTCCTGCATTTTGCAATCGCTGACTTCTAGATATTCTAAGATAGCCTTTAGCTGATTTAAAAATTCACGCGTTTCTTCCTCAGAGCGCAAGTCGGGCTCCGAAACAATTTCTATAAGAGGAACACCGCCGCGGTTATAATCAACGAGCGTACCGTCAACCGCCTCATGCAAAAGCTTCCCCGCATCCTCTTCTATGTGAATCCGCGTCAAACCGATATCTTTTTTTAAGCCGTCAACCTCAATTTCAACCTTGCCGTTAGTGCAAATAGGCAAGTCAAATTGAGAAATTTGATATGCTTTGGGGAGGTCGGGGTAAAAATAATTCTTCCTGTCCTGCTTGCCTAACGGAGTTATTGAACAATCGGTGGCAAGTCCGACCTTTATCGCATAATCGACCACTTTTTTGTTGAGGACAGGTAGAACGCCCGGCTGCCCCGTGCAAATAGGGCAAGTATGCGTATTCACTTCTCCGCCGAATTCCGTAGTGCAATTGCAATATATTTTTGTTTTCGTGGAAAGCTCCGCATGGACCTCCAGCCCGATAATTGTTTCGTAATCCATCATTTACTTCCTTTCACGGATTTTATTTGCGGTTTTTGCGGGGTAAAAAATCCCGACTGCTCAAATGCGTACGCGGCGCGCAACAATGTAGGTTCACCGAAGTGCTTCCCTATCAATTGGACGCCTATGGGCAAATTCTCACGGTTTACTCCGCACGGCACTGAAATTGCGGGGACTCCTGCTATATTTATCGAAACAGTGCATATATCCTCTAAATACATTGTGATAGGGTCGCTGGACTTTTCGCCGAATTTAAACGCGACATCCGGAGTTACAGGCGTAAGCAAAAGGTCGTATTTATCCAACTCGTCAGAAAATCCATTGCGTATGATAGTGCGAACTTGCTGCGCCTTTTTGTAGTACGCATCGTAATAACCGCTGCTCAACACATACGTCCCTAAGATAATGCGACGTTTCACCTCGTCGCCGAATCCCTCACTTCGGGTTTTCTTGTATAAATCCGTCAAATCGCTGAAATCTTTCGTCCTGTATCCGTACTTGATACCGTCATATCGCGCCAAATTAGAACTTGCCTCGGCGCAGGCTATGATGTAATAAGCGGCAAGGTAGTAGTCCGTAAGCGGCAACGATGTCTCTTCTACAATCGCTCCCATATCTTCATATTGTTTAATTACATTTTTTATTACAGCGCTTACGTCCTCGCTGATGCCCTTCCCCATATATTCACGCGGCACGCCGATTTTAAGGCCTTTCGCGTCAGGGATTAAATTCGCGCTATAGTTGGGATAATCAATGTTGAAAGACGTACTATCTTTTTCATCGTGACCCGCGATTAAATCCATAACCTTCGCGCAATCAGCAACATTTTTCGTAATCGGTCCTATTTGGTCCAGCGACGATGCAAAAGCAACCAGCCCGAACCGCGAAACAACGCCATATGTGGGCTTTAATCCTACCACGCCGCAGTGTGACGACGGCTGGCGAATGGAGCCGCCCGTGTCCGACCCAAGAGCATAAACCGCTTCATCGGCGCAGACTGCTGCGGCTGAACCACCGCTTGAACCGCCCGGAATACGTTCAATATTATGAGGATTTCTCGTCTTTTTAAAATAAGAAGTTTCAGTAGAAGACCCCATCGCAAATTCGTCCATATTCACTTTACCCAAAATCGGCACGTCCGCTTTTTTCAACTTTGCAACGACGTCGGCATCATACATAGGAATATAATTTTCAAGCATTCTTGAGGCGCAAGTAGTCTTTACTCCTTTTGTACACATGTTGTCTTTAACTGCCATAGGTATTCCCGCAAGAGGGGCAATTTTTTCGTTTCGGGCAATTTTTTCGTCCACTGTTTTTGCCGTATCCAACGCGCTGTCAAATGTAGAGCTTAGAAAACTACCGATAGTCGCATCGACATCATCTATCCTTCCGATTACGCTATTGGTTATTTCAACGCTGCTAGCTTTTTTAGTTTTTAGTAATTCGTGCATTTCACTTGCTGTTAAAGTGTAAAGCTCCAAAGGTTTACACCTCCTATTCATCAAAAGTATACGGTACAAAATAGCAGCCTGCACTGCTCATAGGCGCATTTGCAAGCATCTCATCCCGAGGGTAAGACGGTCGCACCTCATCTTCTCGAAAAACATTGTTTACGGGTATCACATGATTAGTGGGTTCAATGCCGGAGGTGTCAACATCCGACAGCTTGTCCGCAAGCGCAACAATGTCCGCCATTTGCTTGGTCAATGCGTTAATTTGCCCGTCAGGAACATGTAATTTAGCCAGATTTGCAACATACCGAACATCCTCTTCTGTAATTACCGTTTTCATAAAATCAATCTCCTATATCAACATAATTGAATTGTATCATAAAGTTAAAAGCAATGCAAGAAAAATTTTTCTTGATTTTTGTATGATTGTATTGTATAATTAACATGAGGTGTTGGGAAATGGGTAAAAAAACGTTCAGAATTATAATACCGATATTAATTTTGATAGCATTTATTTGCATCGGCGTAATAGCTTGGCAGGAGTCAACGAAAACCGTAGTGACGCCCACACCGGAGCCTACGCCGCCTATCGTGCAAATTAAGATGACCATTGGCGACCCTTATGTTTACCTCGATGGAAAGCGCGCGCTTATCGACCCCGAAAATATTAAGGTGGTCCCCGTCATCCACAATGAGCGAACATTGCTGCCGCTAAGGCTTATTGCCGAAGGGCTCGGGATGGGGGTAAATTGGGATGATGTGTCACATTCGATAGTATTAACTGCGGAAAATAATGCCACAATAGAATTTGTAATCGGGCAGAGGACCGCTGTTTCCAAGGGTGTGCAGGTGGACCTTGACACGCCTGTTACAATAATCGAAGAAAGAGCGTTCTTGCCGTTGCGATTCATAGCGGATGAAATGGACTTTGAGGTTGAGTGGGACGATATTACTAAAGGAATAATCGTTACGCGGAAAAATTCGCCGTTCACGACGGAAGAGCTTGCGGAAAAAAGGATACTGGCTGAGGATTTATTGGACGCGGCAACTCTTGCAAAGGCCGCTGCGGAACTTTGCACAAAAGACTCCGCATATTATGATTTGCAAGATTTTTCCATAGAAGTGGTCATTAATCTTGATTTAGTACGTCCATATTTGCCTAACTCCACAGCCGGCTTCTCTGAAGTTAGGACAGGCGTGTCGCCGTGGATAATTTCCGTGCAAAAAGGCGTTTTCAGGGTGAAGGACAGCTCGCCTGAAGGCAGATTATACTTTGAAGGAGATTGGATAAACGTTACACCCCTTCCAAAGCCGCCGACACCAATACCATCACCTACCGATGCCTTC
>JAISFC010000016.1 GCA_031263785.1 Clostridiales bacterium
GGAAGCTTGCGAAAACTCAACTATTACCATCGGCGGTATGGGAAGTCTGGAAGCCGTCGGCGGGACCAGCGGCGCAGGAATCGGCAAATATGAGGACACCACCAACGCCGAAATCATCATAAACAGCGGGACGATAAACGCGACCGGCGGACAATATGGCGCGGGCATCGGCGGTGGCGAATTTGCAACAGGTGGCAAAATTACCATAAACGGTGGCACAATAAACGCGACCGGTGGCGAAAGTGGAGCAGGTATCGGCGGTGGCAGTGGCGGCAACGGTGGTAAAATTACCATAAACGACGGCATAGTAACCTCAACTGGTAGCACACCGGATGGAACTATCTATAGTGGCGCGGGGATTGGCGGCGGCAGTGGGGGTAATGGCGGCGAAATCGATATTGGTGGAGGCACAATAACAGCAACTGGCGGGACTAATGCCGCGGGAATCGGCGGTGGTTATGGTAGCGCAGGTGGTGAAATCACAATAAAAGGCGGCATAATAAACGCAACAAACGGGTACGCTGGCGCAGGCATTGGTGGCGGCGAGTTTGGAGACAGCGGCAAAATCACTATTAACAATGGTATAATAAACGCAACCAGTACACAAGGTGCGGGAATCGGTAGCGGTTTCCAAGCTAATGGAGGCGAAATCAGTATAATCGACGGTACAGTAATCGCGACAAGCACAATCGGTGCAGGAATCGGGGGCGGGGTGAATGCCGCCAACGCGAATGTTGATATAAATATAAGCGGCGGAGAAATAACGGCAACCGGCAAAACTACCGGTTCGGGAATTGGTAGTGGTGCGAGTACAGGTGTAGGCACAGGCGAAATCAATATAAGTGGCGGTATAATAAATGCAAAAAGTGGCACCTATGGCGCAGGAATCGGCGGCGGAAATAATAGCGAAGGCGGAACGATAAATATAAACGGAGGGACGATAACGGCGACAGGCGGTCCAAATGGCGCGGCGATAGGTGGCGGCGGCAACGGCAAGTTAACTACAGGCACAGTGACAATAGACGGCGGGAGTGTTAAGGTCAATAATTTTGACGGACCTCAGCCGAAAAATAGCGAGCTTGAGAATGTATATCTTAACACACTCACTCTCGACGACCCGTCGGCGGCGAATGCGCGCGTGACAAAGCTTACCACGGCGGCGGTTGCTGGTCCGGCATCTGCTATCATGGCGGGCGAGTACGGGACAGACGGCGTTTACACCGATGAATCCAGCATTTTATACGCGTGGCTCCCAGACAGCGCGACTGCGGAAGAAGAACTAACCGTGAAGGCGGGCGGCAAAACATATACAAACTCCTATGTCCGCGCGGCTGACAATAATAACGCGAGCACTCTTGCGAAAATCGCGGGCGTCGAAGATGTGAAGGTGCTTCTCACTCCCGACTCAACCTCGAAAAACGCGGGCTACGACGGGCATATCGACGTGTCATTCGACGCCTCTTCCGTCGGCTACGAGGCTTACGCCCTCGCAATTCCGATGCTTTTCGACAAAAATACAATCGAAATAACTAATCTCGAAACCGTCGATTTCGCGGCTAAAAATCTCACGGGACTGCTTGTCAACGGCACATTTTTGAGCGGCGCGCGGGATTATGACTCGTCGAGCGAGGTCTTGAGCGTGATTAATTCGGAAGGAAAATTCCTTTTGAGCTGGACTGTCGAGGAAGATATTCCGCTCGTCCCGCACACTTTAACCGGCGATGTGTATTTTAGAATTCACTATAGAGTCAAAGAAAACGTGCCTACCAGCGCGAGTTTCGCGATTGGCGAGTACAATGACACGAACGGAATCACAAGCGACCAAATCTTCGGCGTTGACGGGCGTGGAATCCTGAGCAGCAATCAGGATGATTTCGGCGCGTATCTGTTAGTTGAAGGCGAATACGGGATTTTGACGCAGGATTACATAAGCGTTACCGTCGAGGATATGCCTCCCGTCACCATCAGCGGCGACGTGAATAGCATAAGTCTGCAAGGTCGAGCAATGCTCACGGGCAAGCAACGGACGCCGATTTCGGCGGTTGGATATACTCCGAATTTAAACAAAATTGACGCGGGAATCCGGGTGGAGATGTACGAGGTTGACGGCGTCGGCGACATTGTGAAACAGGTGGGAAGCGTGGCATATACGCAAGAAATGAACATGACAGCCGCAATCGGCGACCCGACATCGACGCTATATAATTACACCTTAAATATCCCGAGAACGGTAGCAAATGACCTGAAAATCAGCGACCCGAACCAGTCTTCACCCAAATACATGCTCCGCTTCTCGCGATTCGGCGACAACGGCGGCAGCGTTGCAGGCACGGTCCGCGAGGAAAGCTATCTATGGGCGGATATATATCTGGATGGAACGAGTGTAAATACAGGGACAATCGACGAATCCACCCCTCTGACCGTCGGCGACACGGCATATCTGTACGCAGGAGCATTCTACTTACCGACAGCGGAAAAAGATGCCCTAACAACAGCGGATTTAAACACAATCAAAGGTCAGGTCGGCAACGCGGACATCGCGGGTGTCACGACAATTTACAATATCAATGAGTATTTAGGCGTCGATGCCGCGGATTATACAACGGTATTGCGCTATGTAGGGCAGACAAAATTGCAGTCGCTTCCGTTGGCGGTTACAAACTAGAATAGTATTCAAAAAATAAAATAAATCTAAAAAGAGAGTTTTGCGTGTAAGCGTAAGCTCTCTTTGTTATTGCAAACATGCGCTTACATTCGTTTCGGCGCAAAAAAAGAACAGCGCATTCGCGCCATTCCTTTACGATTAATGTACTCTATTCAATAATCTCACTAACTACGCCTGAACCAACGGTTCTTCCGCCCTCGCGGATAGCGAAACGCAATTCCTTTTCAATAGCGATTGGCGTTATAAGCTCAACATCAATCGTTACGTTGTCGCCCGGCATACACATTTCCACGCCCGAAGGCAAGCTGATTACGCCCGTCACATCGGTCGTGCGGAAATAGAACTGCGGACGGTAATTGTTAAAGAACGGCGTATGACGCCCGCCCTCTTCCTTGCTGAGGACGTAAACCTGCCCCTTAAACTTGGTGTGAGGCTTAATCGACCCGGGCTTTGCAAGCACTTGCCCGCGCTCAATTTCGTCACGCTGTACGCCGCGAAGCAATGCGCCGATATTGTCGCCCGCTTGCGCATCGTCCAGCAGCTTACGGAACATCTCTATACCCGTCACAACCACCTTGCGGGGTTCGTTGGTCAAGCCCACAATCTCCACTTCTTCGGACACTTTAATCGTGCCGCGCTCAACTCTGCCTGTAGCAACCGTGCCGCGCCCTGTAATCGAGAACACATCCTCAATCGGCATCAGGAACGGCTGGTCGGACTTGCGCTCCGGCGTCGGGATATACTCGTCGACAGCCTTCATAAGCTCCCAAATGCAGCCGAATTCAGGCGCGTTCGGGTCCGTGCTGCTCGCCTCCAACACCTTCAGCGCCGAGCCTTTAATAATCGGAATTTCGTCGCCGGGGAATTCATATTCCGTCAGCAGCTCGCGAATTTCCATCTCAACAAGCTCCAGCAGCTCAGGGTCGTCAACCTGATCCACCTTGTTCATAAATACAACGATGTAAGGCACGCCAACCTGACGCGCAAGCACGATATGCTCGCGGGTTTGCGGCATGGGACCATCGGCGGCGGATACCACCAAAATCGCTCCGTCCATCTGTGCGGCGCCTGTGATCATGTTTTTAACATAGTCTGCGTGCCCCGGGCAGTCAACATGCGCATAGTGCCTGTTTTCGGTTTCATACTCCACGTGAGCCGTGGAAATGGTGATTCCGCGCTCCCTCTCCTCAGGAGCTTTGTCAATATCCCCATATGCTGAAAATTGCGCCCACTGCTTTAAAGCAAGAACCTTGGTGATTGCCGCCGTCAACGTGGTTTTACCGTGGTCGACGTGTCCAATCGTGCCAATGTTCACATGGGGCTTGCTGCGGTTAAATTTTTCTTTAGCCATTTTGTTTCCTCCCACTTCTATATAAAACTAAATTTATGCAAATATCAATCATAGACTGCATTTGTGCAATCGCGCCGAAGCACCGAAGCACCAAATAATAGCCGAATCAGCGCCGACATGAACACGCCGAAGCAAATTCCCGCGAACTCCTTCAATTCTCCAGCCTCTTGACGTGCTTAATTATATCATACCATTATTAAAAATGCAAGCACTTTTTTAAAATAGTGCAAAATGATTGTTTTCTAGGCGTTTTCCTTCGCCCTTGTAGAAACAATGCCCTCTTGGATATTTCTGGGTACTTCCTCGTAGTGGCTCGGCTCCATGACGTAATTCCCGCGCCCCTGCGTACGCGAACGCAAATCCGTGGCGTACCCGAACATCTCGGAAAGCGGCACCATTGCCGTGATTTCCTGCGTACCTGAGCGCGCTTCCATGCCTTGAACCTGCCCTCTGCGCGAATTGATATCGCCGATGACATCGCCCATGTAGTCCTCCGGGACCGACACGACCACCTTCATGATAGGCTCCTTGAGCACCGGGTCGGCTTTTCTGCAGCCGTCCTTAAACGCAATGGAACCCGCTATTTTAAACGCCATTTCCGACGAGTCCACCTCATGGAACGAGCCGTCGTACAGCGTCACGCGGATGTCAACCATGTTATACCCCGCCAAAATGCCGCTCTGCATCGCGCCCTGCACACCCGCGTCGACCGCCGGGATATACTCCTTGGGGATAACGCCGCCGACAATCTTGTTGATAAACTCATACCCCGCGCCCGATTCCAGCGGCTCAATCTCGAGGAACACGTGCCCGTACTGCCCGCGTCCGCCCGACTGGCGCGCGTATTTATGCTCAACCTTTACAGGCTTGCGAATGGTTTCCTTATAAGAAACCTGCGGCTTGCCGACATTCGCCTCCACCTTAAACTCGCGCAGTAAGCGGTCGACGATAATCTCCAGATGCAGCTCGCCCATGCCCGCGATAATCGTCTGCCCCGTTTCTTCGTCCGTGTAAGTCTTAAACGTCGGGTCTTCCTCCGCCAAACGCGAAAGACCAATCGCCATTTTTTCCTGCCCCTCTTTAGTCTTGGGCTCAATCGCCACGCGAATAACGGGCTCCGGAAACTCCATGGACTCCAGCACAATTGGGTGGTCTTCATCGCAAAGAGTATCGCCCGTGGTCGTGTTTTTCAGCCCCACAACCGCGGCAATGTCCCCCGCGTACAGCATGTCAATATCCTCGCGCGAATTGGCGTGCATCTGCAAAATGCGCCCGATACGCTCCTTGTTGTCCTTCGTCGAATTGTGAACGTGCGACCCCGCCTTGAGTCCACCTGAATATACGCGGATAAAGCACAACTTACCCACATATGGGTCCGTCGCTATCTTGAACATAAGCGCGGAGAATGGCTCCTCGTCCGACGGATGCCGCTCATCAGCCTCGTCCGTGTCGGGGTTTTCGCCCTTTATAGCGGGAATATCCAGCGGCGACGGCATGTAATCCACCACCGCGTCCAGCAACGGCTGCACACCCTTATTGCGATACGCCGTACCGCACAAAACCGGGATAAACTCTACGTTTATAGTTGCCTTCCTAATCCCTTTTTTAATTTCGTCAATAGTAAGCTCTTCGCCCTCAAGATATTTCATCATAAGGTCCTCGTCCGTTTCCGCCACTGCCTCTAAAAGCTCGGCGCGGTACTTTTCCGCCTTTTCCTTCATGTTTTCGGGGATATCGGTTATTTCAATTTCCTGCCCCAAATCATCCTTGTAAATAACGGCGTTCATCTGCACCAAATCTACTATGCCGACAAACGAATCCTCCGCACCAATGGGAAGCTGAATCGGAATCGGCTTACAACCCAACCGCTCCTTCATCATCTTCACCACGTTGTAAAAATCCGCTCCCATTATGTCCATTTTGTTGACAAACGCCATGCGCGGCACGTGGTATTTATCCGCCTGACGCCACACCGTTTCCGACTGCGGCTCCACGCCTCCTTTGGCGCAAAATACCGTCACGGAGCTGTCCAGAACCCTAAGCGAGCGCTGAACCTCAACCGTAAAATCAACGTGCCCCGGGGTGTCGATAATGTTAATGCGATTGCCCTTCCATTGCGCTGTAGTAGCCGCGGAAGTGATGGTTATGCCGCGCTCCTGCTCCTGCGCCATCCAGTCCATCGTCGCCTCGCCCTCGTGCACCTCGCCGATTTTGTGTACCCGCCCTGTGTAGAACAAAATACGCTCGGTCGTCGTCGTCTTGCCCGCGTCAACATGCGCCATAATCCCTATATTTCTCGTATGTGCTAAATCAAACTTTCGTCCCATTTTACTTCTTGCCTCTCTCTCAATTTCCCGCAAAATTATTTTTACGGTTTCTACCACCTATAATGCGCAAAAGCTCTGTTCGCCTCTGCCATTTTATGTGTGTCTTCCTTCTTCTTGACCGCACCGCCCGTGTTGTTGTTAGCGTCCGTGAGTTCGCCCGACAAACGCTCAATCATCGTCTTTTCATTGCGCAGCCGCGAATATGTTACCAGCCACCGCAGCCCTAACGTCTGCCGCCTGTCCGCGCGCACTTCCATCGGCACTTGATACGTCGCGCCGCCTACGCGCCTTGCCTTCACCTCGAGCGCCGGCATAACGTTGTTCATCGCGTCCGTCAGCACATCTAATGGCTCCTTGCTTAGCTTTTCGTTCGACTTCTTGAGCGCGCCGTAAACTATTTTTTGCGCCACTCCTCGCTTGCCGTCCGACATTACATTATTAATAAGCTTAGTCACCAGCTCGCTGCCGTACAACGGGTCAGCAAGCACTTTCCTTTTTGGTACATAACCTCTTCTAGGCACTTTCCATTCCCTCTTTCTTTATGAGAGTCATCGAGACCACCTACGCAACCGCCGCATACACAGCCTTCCCATACACAGCCTTCTTACGCGGGTTTCTACCAACCCTCAGGTACTCCGGACCGAACACATTTTATGTCCGCAATCCGTAAGCGCTATATATTTAGCACTTTAATTTAATTAACCTTGCCCTACTTTTTGCCGCTTTTCTTCGTCCTTTTGGCGCCGTACAAGCTGCGCGCCTGATTACGATTGGCAACACCGCCCGCGTCCAACGTACCGCGCACGATGTGATAACGCACACCGGGAAGGTCCTTAACTCTCCCGCCGCGAATCATAACAACGCTGTGCTCTTGGATATTGTGCCCAACTCCCGGAATATACGCCGAAACTTCCATTCCGTTAGACAGGCGCACTCTGGCAAACTTTCTCAACGCAGAATTAGGCTTTTTAGGCGTCGCCGTCCCGACTTTCGTGCAGACACCGCGCATTTGAGGCGCAGACTTCTTTGTATACTTAACTTGCAAAGAATTATACCTCTCCTGCAACGCGGGCGCCTTGGACTTCCATCGCTTAGGCTTTCGCTTGCTTTTGACCAATTGTTGATTTGTAGGCAAAACTTTCACCCCTCTCCTTTTTCGTCGTTTTGCTTTAATATAGTAACAATTGATGCCGAGACATCAATGCCGACTGTTTCCCCCAATTCCGCCTTGTGCGGAACGTACACAACCTCAACGCCGCGAATCCGGCAAGCCTCTAAAATCGGCGCAACTACGCCGGCAAGCGCATCTTCGGCAATATAAACCCGCCGCGCCTGCCCGCTATCAATAGCCCGCGCCGCCTCGTTCGCGCCTATCAACATACCACATTTGGAAAATTTCATGAATGTAGTTTATCACATTTTGAAGACAATGTCAACTACAAATTTCACAAATCACTCTTCTGTCGTTTCATGCGTTTCTTCCGCCAGCGTCTCAATTTCCACATTTCTATATTTCATCATGCCCGTTCCTGCCGGGACAAGCTTGCCGATAATCACGTTTTCCTTGAGCCCGATGAGCGGGTCAACCTTGCCTTTTATCGCCGCGTCCGTCAAAACGCGCGTGGTTTCTTGGAAGGACGCCGCGGACAAGAACGATTCCGTCGCGAGTGACGCCTTCGTAATACCCATAATTATGTTGCTCATAGTGGCTTCTTTTTTGCCGTTTTTACGCGCCATTTCATTTTCGCGCTTAATCTCGGAGACGTCCACCGTCATTCCCGAAAGCAACCCCGTGTCGCCCGCGTCTTCGATAACCGCCTTGCGCAACATCTGACGCACAATCACCTCTATGTGACGGTCGTTAATATCCACGCCCTGCAGCCGATAAACGCGCTGTACCTCACGCGTCAGATAATTCTGAACCGCCTCAACCCCGCGTATGCGCAATATGTCATGCGGATTCACCGAGCCCTGCGTCAATTCCTCTCCCGGATTCACCTCCTGCCCGTCGCGAACCTTAATCCGCGAGCCGAACGGGATAAAATACGTACGCGCGTCGCCTTCCACATCGTTGGATATCGTTATCTCGCGCCGCTTTTTGCTTTCATTAACCGTTACGATTCCGCCTATTTCCGATATAATCGCCAGCCCCTTAGGCTTGCGCGCCTCAAAAAGCTCCTCAACACGCGGCAAACCCTGCGTGATATCGTCGCCCGCAACGCCCCCTGTGTGGAAGGTTCTCATTGTGAGCTGGGTCCCCGGCTCGCCAATCGACTGCGCCGCAATAATCCCGACCGCCTCGCCGACATTAACTTCCTCGCCCGTCGCGAGATTGGCTCCGTAGCACTTCGCGCACAGCCCCACCTTGGCGTTGCAGATGAGCGGCGAACGTACCCTCGCAGTTTTAACTCCCGCGTCAACGACCTTTTTCGCCAAATCACTGTTGACCAATGTCCCCGCTTTCACAATAGTTTTGCCGGTTTCGGGGTTCTTTATGTCTTCCATCAGGAACCGCCCTATAAGCCTGTCGCCGAATTCCTCAATAACCTCATTATTATCGCGAATCTCCATGATTTCGATGCTTTGCTTCGTGCCGCAGTCGCGCCCGCGGATAATAACATCCTGCGAGACGTCCACCAAACGGCGCGTTAAATAGCCCGAATCCGCCGTTCTGAGCGCGGTGTCCGCAAGCCCCTTGCGCGCGCCGTGCGTCGAAATAAAGTACTCCAGCACATTCAAGCCTTCGCGGAAATTAGCCCGCACCGGGATTTCCATCGTTTGCCCCTGCGTATTCGCCATAAGCCCGCGCATTCCCGCCAGCTGGCTTATCTGCGCAATCGAGCCGCGCGCCCCCGAATTCGCCATCATATAAATCGGATTATTCTCATCGAGATGCTCCATGAGCGCCTTAGTCACATCATCTTTCGTCTTAGACCACGTATCAATGACCAAATTGTATCTCTCATCGTCGGAAATCATGCCGGTGCGGAACTGCTCCGTTATTTCGGCTATGCGCTGTTCCGCTATTTCAAGCTGTTTCGCCTTCGCCTCCGGCACCTCCATGTCCGAAACCGACACCGTAATCGCTCCGCGAGTGGAATATTTAAAGCCCAAATACTTCAAATCATCCAGCACTTCCGCCGTTTTGGTGAGCCCGTGGACGTTTATCGACTTCTCCACAATTTGCCCCAGCATCTTTTTATCCGCCTTAAACTGCACCTCAAGCGCGAGGTAGTTAGCCTTTTTCGAGCGGTCGACAAACCCTAAATCCTGCGGTATCGCCTCGTTAAATATAAGCCTGCCCACGGTCGCGTCAATCATCCCCGTAACCGTTTTGCCGTTAATTTCCTTGCTGACGCGCACCTTTATCGGCGCGTGAATCCCCAGCTCCTTAGCGTCATACGCGAGCAACGCCTCATTGACCGACGAGCACAACTTCCCCGCGCCCTTCTCATCGGCGCGCTCCATCGTCAAATAATAGCTCCCCAGCACCATGTCCTGCGTGGGCACAGTGACGGGCTTGCCGTCCTGCGGCTTGAGCAGATTATTAGCGGACAGCATCAAAAACCGCGCTTCCGCCTGAGCCTCCACCGATAACGGCACGTGTACCGCCATCTGGTCGCCGTCAAAATCCGCATTATAAGCTGAACAAACAAGCGGATGCACCTTGAGCGCACGCCCCTCGACCAGCACCGGCTCAAACGCCTGAATCCCTAATCTATGCAGCGTCGGCGCACGGTTCAATAGCACGGGGTGATCCTTGATTATCTGCTCCAGCGCGTCCCAAACCTCCACGCGCGCGCGCTCCACCATACGCTTTGCCGCCTTTATATTCGCGGCGTGACCCTCGTCCACCAAACTCTTCATCACAAACGGCTTAAACAGCTCCAGCGCCATCTCTTTGGGCAATCCGCACTGATATATTTTCAGCTCCGGACCAACCACAATAACCGACCGTCCCGAATAATCCACGCGCTTACCCAGCAAGTTTTGCCGAAAACGCCCTTGCTTGCCCTTGAGCATATCCGAAAGTGATTTTAGCGGACGGTTTCCCGGTCCCGTAACAGGACGCCCACGCCTGCCGTTATCTATCAGCGCATCCACCGCTTCCTGCAGCATCCGCTTCTCGTTTCGTACTATAATATCCGGCGCGCCTAAGTCCAGCAGCCGCTTTAAACGGTTGTTTCGGTTGATTACACGCCTGTAGAGGTCGTTCAAATCAGACGTCGCGAACCGCCCGCCGTCCAATTGCACCATGGGGCGTATATCCGGCGGTATAACGGGCACAACATCCAGAATCATCCACGCGGGGTTGTTGCCCGACTTCTGAAAACTTTCGGCAACCTCCAGCCTTTTGACCGCCTTCGCCTTACGCTGCCCCGTGGTCGTCTCGTATTCCTCGCGCAGTTCCTTTATAAGCTCCTCAACATTCGTGTTTTCCAAAATATCACGAATAGCCTCGGCGCCCATCCCCGCCTTGAATTTATCCCCGTATTTCTCCACTGCCTCGCGGTGCTCCTTCTCGCTCAAAATTTGCTTAACTTCCAAATCGTGCGCGTTCCCGGGGTCAATCACGACATACGCCGCAAAATACAGCACCTTTTCAAGGTTCCGCGGAGACATATCCAAATACAGCCCTAATCTGCTCGGGATTCCCTTAAAATACCAAATATGTGAAACGGGCGCGGCAAGCTCAATGTGACCCATCCGCTCGCGACGGACCTTGCTGCTCGTCACCTCGACGCCGCAACGGTCGCAAACTACGCCCTTAAAACGTATTCTTTTATACTTGCCGCAATGGCACTCCCAATCCTTTTGAGGTCCGAAAATGCGCTCGCAAAAAAGCCCGTCACGCTCCGGCTTGAGAGTGCGGTAATTAATAGTTTCAGGCTTTTTTACCTCTCCGCGTGACCACTCACGAATTTTATCGGGCGAAGCAAGAGAAATTTGCATAGCGTCGAAATTGTTAAACTCTAACATATTAACCTCCAAAATAACAATTCAGAAAACAAAATTTCAAAAAATTATATCCTTCGGCAAGCTCTATTCCGTCAGTGTTTCTTCTTCTTTTTTCAATCGCTTTTCTTCTTCGTCCTTCAGCGCGTCCAACGACTCCGTCTCGTCTACCATGCCGCTCAGCTCGCGAAGCTCGTTTAAAGCCGCCGCTTCTTCGTCAATCTCTTCTTGCTCGTCAAAAATTTCAGCGGCAATTTCGTCTGCCTCGTCCATAATCTTCACCTTAGTGACGGGTCTTTGCGGCGCAAACGCTCCGTTATTCACCAAATCAGCGACATCCGCCGTGTTTTCGTCGTCGTCAACGTTCTCGCCAATCGGTATCTCAACCATTTCCTCATCCAGCACCTTTACGTCCAGCCCTAGGCTCTGAAGCTCCTTTATAAGCACCTTAAACGACTCCGGAACGCCCGCCTGCGGGATGTTCTCGCCCTTTACAATGCTCTCGTACGTCTTCACGCGCCCGACAACATCGTCAGATTTAACCGTGAGAATCTCCTGCAGCGTGTGCGCCGCGCCGTATGCCTCCAGCGCCCACACCTCCATCTCGCCGAACCGCTGCCCGCCAAACTGCGCCTTACCGCCCAGCGGCTGCTGCGTCACCAACGAATAGGGTCCCGTGGACCGCGCGTGAATCTTATCGTCAACCAAATGCGCAAGCTTCAATATATACATATATCCCACCGTTACGCGATTGTCAAACGCCTCGCCCGTGCGCCCGTCATACAGCACCGTTTTGCCGTCACGGCTCAAGCCCGCCTGCTCCAGCGTATCCATAATATCCTTCTCGCTCGCGCCGTCAAACACGGGGGTGGCGATTTTCCAGCCTAAAGCCTTCGCCGCGTACCCCAAATGCACCTCCAGAACCTGTCCTATATTCATACGGGAAGGAACTCCCAGCGGATTCAGCACAATTTCCAACGGCGTGCCGTCTGGGAGAAAAGGCATATCCTCCTCGGGCAAAATCCGCGAAATAACGCCCTTGTTGCCGTGCCGCCCCGCCATTTTGTCGCCCACGTTGATTTTCCGCTTCTGAGCTATATAGCAACGCACCAGCTTGTTCACGCCCGCCGGCAATTCGTCGCCATCATCGCGCGTAAACACCTTTACATCCACGATTATTCCGCCCTCGCCATGCGGCACACGCGCCGACGTGTCTCTAACTTCCCTCGCCTTTTCGCCGAATATAGCGCGAAGCAAGCGTTCCTCCGCCGTCAAATCCGCCTCACCCTTGGGCGTCACCTTGCCCACGAGAATATCACCGCTGCGAACCTCCGCTCCAATGCGAATAATCCCGTTTTCGTCCAAATCCTTTAAGGCGTCATCGCCCACATTCGGTATGTCGCGCGTGATGTCCTCCGCGCCCAGCTTGGTGTCCCTCGCCTCGGCTTCATACTTTTCGATGTGAATAGACGTGAATACATCCTCTTTTACCAATTTTTCATTTATTAAAATAGCGTCCTCGTAGTTGTACCCTTCCCACGTCATGAACCCCATCAAAATGTTCCGCCCTAAGGCGATTTCGCCGTTGCTGGTCGACGGTCCGTCAGCGACTATATCCCCCGCCTTCACCTTATCGCCCGCCGAAACTATCGGGCGTTGATTGACGCAGGTTCCCTGATTAGACCGGCGGAATTTCGTCAATTTATGCGTCTCAATCTCTCCTGTTTTCGCCGTTATCTCCACGCGGTCGGCGCTGACGTTGGTCACAACGCCGTTATTTTCCGCCAGGACAACAACTCCGCTGTCCTTTGCCGCTTTATATTCAATTCCGGTGCCTACAATCGGCGATTCCGCGCACAAAAGCGGTACCGCCTGCCGCTGCATGTTGGAACCCATCAACGCACGGTTCGCATCGTCATTTTCCAAAAAGGGAATCATCGCCGTAGCGACGGACACCACTTGTTTGGGCGAAACGTCCATGAAATCGACTTCTTTGGCTTCAACCTCCAAAATTTTATCACGGAACCGCGCCGTCACCTTATTGTGAATAAATTTCCCGTTCTCGTCGAGAGGCTCGTTCGCTTGCGCCACGATGTAACTGTCCTCAACATCAGCGGTCATGTACTCAACCTCCGAGGTCACGATGCCCTTTTCCTTATTAACGCGGCGGTAAGGGGCTTCCACAAAACCGTACTGATTCACGCGCGCAAACGTCGACAAATTGGAAATAAGCCCCACGTTCGGTCCCTCCGGCGTCTCGATGGGGCACATGCGGCTGTAATGCGAGTGATGCACGTCGCGCACCTCAAACCCCGCGCGCTCCCTCGAAAGCCCGCCCGGTCCCAGCGCCGAAAGCCGCCTTTTATGCGTAAGTTCTGCAAGCGGGTTCACCTGGTCCATAAATTGCGACAGCTGCGACGAGCCGAAAAATTCCTTGATAGCGGTCGTCACGGGGCGTATATTAATAAGCGTTTGCGGCGTAACCACGTCTAAATCCTGAATCGTCATGCGTTCCCGAACAAATCGCTCCATGCGCGTCAGCCCAACCCTGAACTGATTCTGCAAAAGCTCGCCAACTGAGCGAATTCTGCGATTACCCAGATGGTCTATATCGTCCACGCTGCCCACGCCCATGCCCAAATTAATTTGGTAGTTCATGGAAGCGAACATGTCATCCTTCAAAATATGCTTGGGGACAAGCTCGTCCGTGCGGCGCATTATCTCTTTTTTCAGGTCCGCCTTCTTTTTGCCGACGTTTGCGTCCAAAATCTCCTTCAGCGCGGGATAATACACTTTCTCTTTTATATCCACCTCATCCGCGTCAAAATCAATATAATTTTCCAGATTCACCATGTTGTTATTAAACACCGTCACCCGCTCGCCCTCAACCGTCAAATACACGCGGCTCACATCGTTTGCCTCAATTTCCAGCGACTTTTCAAAGTCAACAACAACGCCCGCCTTGGCAATTATTTTGCCCGTCAGCGGCGATTTCACGTTTTCCGCAAGCGTATACCCCAAAACCCTGCTTGCAAGCGCGAGTTTTTTGTTAAATTTATATCGACCGACCCGCGCCAAATCATAGCGCTTAGGGTCAAAAAACATCGAATCGACGAGCGAACGCGCCGAATACACCGCGGGAGGCTCACCCGGGCGCAATCTCTTATACACCTCTACAATGCCCTCATCGGAATCGCTTGAAATATCCTTAGCCAGGGTCGCGTCCAGGAGCGCGTTATTGCCGAACATTTCACGTATTTCATCGTCAGTTTCAACGCCCATTGCGCGCATAAACGTGGTCATAGTCATCTTTCTCGTCCTGTCGACCTTTATATGGCACACATCATTAGAATCCGTTTCGTACTCCAGCCACGCGCCCCTGTTGGGTATCACGGTCGAAGAATGGAGTATTTTCCCCGTTTTATCGTACTGCATTGAAAAATATATACCCGGCGAGCGGACCAACTGGCTCACAATAACACGCTCGGCGCCGTTGATAATAAACGTCCCCTGAGGCGTCATGAGCGGAAAATCGCCCATAAAAATCTCCTGCTCCTTAACCTCGCCCGTCTCCTTGTTAATCAGCTGTACCCGCACACGAAGAGGCGCCGCGTAAGTGGCATCACGCGAACGACTTTCTTCTATAGAATACCTCGGCTTCTCGTCCAGAGAATAATCTATGAAACGTAGGATTAAATTCCCGCTAAAATCCGTTATATCGGAGGTATCGTGGAAGACTTCCTTCAGCCCTTCCTTTATAAACCAATCATACGAATCCTTCTGCACCTCAATCAGGTGAGGCATATTCAGAACTTCATCGATTTTTGAATAGCTCATCCTCGTGTTCTTTCCTAATTTTAGCGGATGTACCATACTTTAATCACCCTCGATTTCAAATTTGCACCGCGTATTCCATTTCGTTTTTGCATACGCGTCCCATCTAATCCACAGAACTTTATTATATCACGCCTTATAGCTTTTGTCAATACTTTTTTTATGTTTTTCACAGAAAATTTTATAAAAAACTTACAAAAAATAAATACGGAACATAAAAGCTCCGTTTAATGCTTGAAAAATACACAATTTAAAAATAAAATTGAGTTGAAAATTAAGGATTTCCGACTGCACCTTCATTAACAAAGATAACTACCGGTTCTAATATTAAAAAATTAACAGCCTATCTACCATCCGGCGTGTTTTTTTCCGGGACATTCCCTCCGCTATGTATTTGCGAATCCCCTGTTGTCAACCGCACGCTTGGTCGCTCATCTTGTATTTTCTTTTTATATTCATTAAGTTTATCATAAGATATGTCTAAAACATTCATAATAAAATCGTCGCCGCATTTACTAGATATCATTGTCTCTATTACTCTCATTCGCTCTTGATTTTGCCCTTGCTCTATTCCTTGCTGTATACCTTTCGCCATACCTTCTTCTATTCCCTTAGCCCGCGCCTCGGCTTTAATTGCCGCTTTGCTCTTATTTGTGTAATACGGCAGTCTCTCCACATCTTCCAATGACGCAGGATCCAGCACAACTTCGTCATACATTCTTATCAACTCCTTTGCTAATTTATTATTCTGAAACTCTACCAAGAATTTCCTCGCATGTTTTATCTTCTTTATCGCAAAAAATCTCGAGAATACATATAGGTCAGAATTTTTATCCGCCTTTTGTACAACCGTCGGCACATAAACAAGCGACAGACCCATCAAAGACCCGAAATCCTCACCCGTTGTCACATTTCTCAGGCGAATTTGCTCCAATCCGCCCGAATTCTTGGTTCGCGCTCTCGACAAAATAAATGAAACATGGACGCTTTTCACATTTTCATATTCCATGTTTTCTACATCCTGCCGTGAAATCATTCGCGCGGCGTAATAAACCGACCGGTTTTCCACTCTCTCTTTGTAATACCTGTTCTGTAAGTCAATGCTCGCCATACCAAAACTCGTTTCAGCAAAAACATCTAACTTAATAACATTCAGCATAGCGATTCTTTCCTGCACAACAGCCTGTGTTATAGGTTCACCTTTAATTTTAATTTTTTTGCCGGTAACTGCCTTCAACAACTCTGCAAAAAGATGTTTATCAACAAACATCCTCGAAAAAACTGTGTCGTTTGCAGGCGAAAATCTTCCGTTAAAATTAAACATTGGTATCATCACCTTATGTTCAACTTCTCTTTATTTTCACAACTACACTTTCGGGAAGTGAATTCCCGAAAGTCACGCTCCGCGAACAATGACATTTCAGACAAGCTGAAATTTTTTAACACTTGAGAAGCGAATCCACTATTTCCTTACATATTTATTTTAACATAATTTCGCGCTTTTGTCAATACATTTTTCGCTTTTTTTACGAAAATTCTTCATTAATAGGTTATTTTTCTGAAACTTTACACAAATTTAACATTTCTATGGTGTTACACTGTTGATTTCATGGCGAAAACGTGTTACAATATAAATGTAGGGTGAGAAGTCTTCACGTCTGCGTTTGTTAAAACCACAGCAAGAATCGCGTTTTGGGAGAACACACAAGCTACAATCAGAATTGGGGGTGTTTTTATGCGCGAGCAAAACTTCAAAAAGAAAGCGTTACGGCTCTGTATTTTTCCGCTGGGCTTTATCTTTGGCTTTGCAGCGGGCAATCTTCATCACGATATAGTCGAGATGACGCATAATATTAAGACGAGTATCGTCGAAACGGACACTCGCGGCAGTGTGCGCGATTCGCTGGTCAACAAGGCTCCCGAAGACGCGGAGCATAAAATCGCGCGTGAAATCCGTGAAATAGAAGCCCAAAAGGAGCAGCTCACTAACGAAATTGAGGGTCTTTACGACGAAACAAGTGAACAGCGTTTTCAACTGAACGCCTTTGACACCGCCATGCGCGAGCTGGACAACGCGAAGGATTTTAACGCCGCACAATTATCCGCCAGATTGGACATGAACGCGCCCAACGGCAGGGAAAAGTTCGGCGATATTTTCCGTTCCGACATGAAGCTCAGCTCAACGGGATATAACCTCCACGTAAATCCCACGGCGTCCGGCGAACGCGTTCGTCCCGGCATAATAGCCGTCGACAAAAGCGTAATCCCTCTCCATTCCTATGTGTACTTCCCGGAGCTAAACATGATGACCGTCGCGCTGGATACCGGCAGCGCCATTAACGGCTACGACGCGGACTTCTACATAAAAGATACCACTCAAAACCTCTATAACAATTGGGGCAGGCATAATCTGACGGCGCAGGTGGTCGATATGGACAAAGTTGAAGAAATCCGCAATAGCTTGCAGCTTTCTAATGAAAAAATCGACTCGTTGACCAAGCAAATCGACTCGCTCGAGGCGGAACAAACCAAAAAATATAAACTTCTCGACGACAATATAGAATTGAGAGTTTCGACCCCCTCATTCGCCACCCCAAAATCTTTTAAAGAGCCTCCTCCTATCGTCGATAAAGTAAAATAAAATAAAATAGTATTACTTCTCCCGGGCGACGCTCCGGGAGTTTTTTTTGATACGTATTTCTTTCGTTTGCCTGATATTTACGCATGTTTTAGAAATATTACAGAAATATTACATTTTTATTACATTTTCATGAAAGTGTTGCAAATCTCCCGGGGGTGTGATAGCATGTCAAACGAAAAGTCCTTACGCACGGACCAGAGCCGGACCGTAGGGCAGAAAGGGAGTGTTGAGTGTTATGTTTTTAAAAAGCAAAAAGATTTTATCAGTGATGGTGGCAATGGCGATAATGGCAGGAATAATGCCTTTTTCTCCATTTCGCGGGGATAACACACCCCTAGCCTCATTCTTGCAATTTACACGCCAAATTGCGCAGGCAAACGACGTTGTAACTATAAATGTCGGTACGGTGGATTCGAGCGGCACGGGGTATACATATTCTTCCACCAAAATCACACTGACCGGCGGATACGATTATGTTCTCACCGGGTCCATGGCGAATAAGCAAATTTTAATCGAAACCACTGACGCGGTAAATGTAACGCTTGATAACGTGACAATCAACGCTTCGATGTCTTTAACCTGCGCTTTTGGCTCAACTGACGGCGCAACAATAAATTTAACTCTGATTGGCGAAAACACGCTTAAAGGCGGAGACGATAAGCCGGGATTAGAGGTCCTCGGCGACACAACGCTCACCATAGGCGGCACAGGCAGCCTTGAAGCCATTGGCGGCGACTCCGGCGCGGGCATCGGCGGCGGTGATAGTGGCGACGTCGGAGATATTACGATAAACAGCGGCACGGTAACGGCAAACGGCGGAAACTATGGCGCGGGCATCGGCGGTGGTGATAGTAGCGACAGCGGAAAGATTACCATAAACAGCGGCACGGTAACGGCAAACGGCGGAGACTATGCGGCGGGTATCGGCGGCGGGTATGGTGGTAGTGGCAGTGAAACCACGATAAACGGCGGGTCGGTAACGGCAAACGGCGGAGACTATGGCGCGGGCATCGGCGGCGGAAATGGTAGTAGCGGCGGTGAAATCACGATAAAAGGCGGGTCGGTAACGGCAACCGGAGGAGATGGTAGCGCGGGAATCGGCGGTGGCGAAGACGGCACCGGTGGGGTAATCACAATAACCGGCGGTACGATAAATGCTACCGGTAAAGACGGAGGCGCCGCAATTGGCGGCGGCGACGGTTATTCCCCCGACGGCACGGTTACAATTTACGGAGGCAGCGTATGGATGAGCAATTTTGATGGTCCGCAGCCGGAAGACAGCTTGGAAACAAGCGTGTATCTAAACACGATTACTTTAGGCAGTCCTGCGTTTGTGAATCGAAGGGTCGGCGACGGGGGTTTTGACGACGGCGCAGGCTATGATTTTATCGATTTTGTAGACAAAAGTTATGATAGTTTGATTACGACCAGCGAATACAGCATTAATGATGTTGTAACCGACGGCGAGGGCAAGCTGTATTTCTGGCTTCCCGCAAGCATAGGCGCTGAACCGGCAGGGCTCGGCGTTTTTGGCAATAGGTACACGGCAACATATACCCGCGAGGCAAACAATAATAACGCGGTGACGCTGACGGGAGAAAACGCGCCCGCGATTGAGATAACGGGCGAAAACGCGGATAATACGGATTATGTTACATGGGACAGAAATAATCTGAAAATTCTGCAAGATGGGGAGTATACGCTGTCCTTGAGAGATGACCTGGCTGAAACAACTCGGGCGAGAGTTAAGGTTGAGGCGGGCGTGACGGCGGATATTACGCTGGACAGCTTGAAGATAGACGTTTCGTTGCGTGATTGGATCGATTTTGCGTGTGCGTTTGACATGACGGGCGCGACGGTAGATTTAACCCTTGTCGGCGAAAACGTGCTTATAAGCGATTCCTACCATGCGGGCTTGCAAATTTCTGCCGACTCAACGCTTACTATAGATGGAGATGGCAGCCTTAACGCCGTTGGAGGACTTCACGGAGCGGGAATCGGCGGCGGCTATCAGAGTGACAACGGCAAAATTACTATAAACAATGGCAAGATAAAGGCAACCGGCACAATCAGCTCGGAAGTCGGCTCGGGCATCGGCGGTGGCGCAGGTGGGCAAGGCGGCGAAATCAATATAAACGGCGGGACGATAACGACAACAAGAATCGGCGGGGGCAGTAGTAAGTTAGCTACAGGGACGGTGACAATTGACGGCGGGAGCGTTAAACTGAACAATTTTGGCGGTCCACAGCCTAAGAATAGCTCGCTTGAAAATGTGTACCTCAACACGCTCACTCTCGACGACCCGTCGGCGGCAAACGCGCTCGTGACAAGCCTCACAACCGCGGCGGTTGCGGGTCCGGCGTCTGCGATTATGGCGGGCACATATGGAACAAACGGCGTATTTACCGATGCTTCGGGCATTATATACGCGTGGCTCCCCGAAAGCGCGGCTGCGGACGAAGAAGTAACCGTGAAGGCTGGCGGCAAAACGTACACAAGCTCCTACGTTCGCGCGGCGGACAATAACAACACAAGCACACTCACAAAAATAGCGGGCGCAGGTGATGTGAAGGCGCTTCTCACCCCGGATTCTCTCTCTAAAAATGCGGGTGCAGAAGGCGTTATTTCGGTGTCCTTCGACAATGCCACGAGCTACGATGCGTACGCGTTGGCGATTCCCATGCTTTTCGACAGAGATACCATAGAAATAACTAATCTTGAAACCGTTGATTTTACGGCGAAAGGGCTTACCGGTCTGCTCGTCAACGGTACATTTCTCAGCGGCGCGCGGGATTATGACGCGTCAAGCGAGGTTTTGAGTGTGATTAATAATAGCGGAAAGTTCCTCTTGAGCTGGACGGTCGAGGAAGATACCCCGCTTGTTCCGCACACTTTAACTGAGGATGTTTACTTTAAAATTCACTATAGAGTTAAAGAAAATGTGCCTACGAGTGCGAGTTTCGCCATCGGTGAGTACAATGATACGAACGGAATCACAAGCGACCCAATCTTCGGAATCGATGGGCGGGGAATCGTGAGCAGCAATCAGGACGATTTTGGCGCATATCTGCTTGTGGACGGCGAAGACAGCATTTTAACGCAAGAATACGTAAGCATAACCGTCGAGGACATGCCTCCGGTCGAGATTAGCGGCGATGTGAATAGCATAAGTTTGCAGGGTCGGGCGATGCTCACGGGCAAGCAAAGAACCGCTATTTCCGCAATCGGATACACCCCAAGTCTAAACAAAATTGACGCCGGAATTAGAGTGGAAATGTACGAAGTTGACGGTGTCGGCGGCATCGTGAAGCAAGTCGGGAGCGTAGCGTACACGCAAGAAATGAACATGACGGCTGCAATCAGCGACCCGTCTTCGACGCTATACAATTACACGCTAAATATCCCGCGAACGGTAGCGAATGATTTAGTCAATAGCGACCCCGACCAATCTTCGCCGAAATACATGCTCCGATTCTCGCGATTCGGCGACAACGGAGGCAGTGTGGTGGGTATAGTTCGCGAAGAAAGCTACCTTTGGGCGGACATCTACCTTGACGGAACGGCGGTAAACACGACAATAATCGATGAAGCCACACCTCTGACGGTGGGCGACACGGCGTATCTGTACGCAGGCGCGTTCTATTTGGCGGACTCCGACAAAACCGCTCTATCAACGGCGGATTTGAACACAATCAAGGGGCAAGTCGGCAACGCGGACATGGCGGGTGTCACAACAATTTTCAATATCAATGAATATTTAGGCGTCGACGCGGCGGATTACACCACGGTATTACGTTATGTCGGGCAGAAAAAATTGCAGTCGCTCCCATTGGC
>JAISFC010000030.1 GCA_031263785.1 Clostridiales bacterium
TATTTATATATTTAAGAAAATATTTTTATTATTATCTTTTTAATTTGTTTTATTAGATTTTTATTAAACAATTATCGCCATCAAAAATGGTAATTACTGTAATTTTATCATATGGAAAAGTTTAAAATATCATAGACGGAATTCAAGGATTTCAAGGACGAAAAACCCTTGCAGGTAAACATACGTAATTATGGAGTTTTTCGATAGGGGGAGTTCGGGCATTGATGTTGAAAACAGGCTTGATAGTCAATAAAAAAAGACTTGCTTATGTCCCGCGAAAAGCTAAGACCGTCGTAGTGGTACTCGGAAGTACGGGGGTGTACGCTGATGATGTGGATACATCGGGTCTTTCGATGGGTCCTATTACGTTCTAGGTTATGCTGCCATAGTAATAGTTGGACGTATCCGCCCCGTACTCTACTCGAAAAAAATATGAAGTGTCGGCGGCTTGTGTGTCGTAATAATAATTTGTTGCGCCGCTCACATTCGACCATCCTGACACGCCGTTAGCCGACCGCTGCCATTGATATGAACTTGTTCCCGAGGGAAGTCCCGATGATGACAGTCGGCTGCCGCAAGCCGTTGACCCGCTCACATTCGAAGTTGTGCCGCTTATGTATCCGAAAACATAGCCGGTGCGTACATAGCTGGTATGTCCGGTGTAGGATGTGGAATAATCATAATCCACCCAAAAATAGAGGCGTTCGCCGCGGGCTGTTGACGGAACGTAGTAATATACAGAAGCATCTGTTGTGCTTTCAAGTAAGCTAGAATTATTGTAGTTGCTGCTACCGACGCTTACTCTATAGCGTTTGGTTTCTCCTGGCGCGGAATACGGCGCGGTTACCTTTATGTATTCCCCTGTATCTGGAGCGGAGATGTCTACCGTCGGAACTGATGACGATACATCTATCTTCGATGGCTCCGTTGATGGCGGCTGTGCTGATGGTGGCTGTGCTGATGGTGGCTGTGCTGTGGGTTGAACGTATTGTCCGGGATTTGAAAGCGTAGTCGAACTGACCACTCGAGTTAATCCCGAAAAGGTGCTGCTAGAAATCGCACCGTTAGTATACTCTTGTACGACAAACGTCGGCATAAGAAAATTACTGATCGACCCAGCATAAACATAGGATGCCGATCCGTTTGGCCACATCAGATATAACGGGACGGCCGTTCCGCTTATGTCAACTAATACCTGACGATAATATCCATCCCAACCTTCAGCCCAATACTCTTTCCACTCGGATGAATCTTCCCAAACAGGCGTAGGAGAACCAGGCAAGAGATACATATAATCATACCCTCCCGTAACTTTACTGGAGCCAAGTATGTAATAAGAAGTGTTGAAGGTTATTGATGACGTATAACCTGTTGGCAATATGAAAGCAATCCCGTTCGTAGAAACACCGAAAACCGGTTCTGTGCCAAAGATAAAATTTCCGTTGCCATTTAATTCAGCCGGACCATATCCTATCATAATAATTGATAAGCATATATATAAAGCTAATAATTTTTTCAACATAAAATCAAGTCCTAAAAAAAATTAATTTCAAGAAAATATTTTTTTGTCAAGCTGCAAATATTTTTTGGAAAATTTTTTCTTTCCTGCAAAAATATTTTTTAATTTCCACATTCTTCTATAATTATGCTATAATTTTTATTAAAAAAAAGAAATGTCACAGAAATTTAATAGTTCTGTAACATAAACTTAATATATTTGTAACATAATTGTAACATTAGCTATGGCGGGAAATTAAAGATTATTAAATTTTCCCTAAAAAGAAGGAGTGCGTCCGCAACGATGCAAAACACCGATACGAACGCACTGTGATTCTTTCAATTTTTATTATATCAGACTTTTAAAATAATGTCAACTATTTTTTTTTACTATTTTTTTACAAATTACACATATAAGAAAATCTGTGCAATTTATTTTGCACTTTGCGGGAAAAATTTCTTTGCAAATATCGACCAATATGTAAAAATACTTTCAAAAATTAAAAGAGTTTTTACATTTGCAAAAACTCTTGACAAATCTTTTTGCTTGTGTTATAGTTATGGTAGTTAAAGAAAGAGGTGGATTTTATGCTAGAAAAACTCATACAACGTCCTGAATTTTTAGAACAACTGAAAATGTGGCGTGAAAAAGATATGATAAAAGTTGTAACCGGTGTGCGCCGTAGCGGGAAAAGCACCCTATTTGATTTATATATTGATTATCTTAAAAAAGATGGTGTGGACGATAATCAAATAATTCATATTAATTTAGAAGAAAAAGAGAATGAACACTTATTAGATGTTGATAAGTTGTATGATTTTCTCATATCTAAATTATCAAAACACAAAACCACTTTCTATTTTATCGATGAAGTTCAGATGTGCGAGGGTTACGAGAAAGCTATTGACAGTCTATTTGTTAAAAAAACGGCTGATATATATTTAACCGGTTCAAATGCTTATATGTTATCGGGCGAACTTGCAACTCTCCTGACCGGTAGGCACATTGAAATTGATATGCTGCCGCTCTCTTTTGCGGAGTATAGCGAGAAAATCAAAACAAGTGATGTACGAGTGCGTTTCAGAGAATTTATGAATAACGGCGCATTCCCCTATACAACGAACATTGACAATTCGCTTGCGCATACCCAATACTTAGACGGCGTTTTTTCTACCATATTAAGAAAAGACGTTATGAAGCGAAAAGGTATAACCGATATTGCGCTTTTAGAAAATATAGCAAAGTTTTTATGTAGTAGTGTAGGCTCGCCTGTTTCTGCAAAATCTATAACTGATTATCTTATAAGCAATGGTCGCCCAACCGCTGTCATAACCGTTGAGAATTATATCAAAGCGCTATGCGAGGCGTATCTGTTTTACAATGTGCAACGATACAACATCAAAGGTAAAATTTTATTGAAAACCGAAAGTAAATACTATGTTTGTGATACCGGGCTTAGGAACGTGCTTTTAGGTGTTGAAAACGAAGATATAGGTCATCAGCTTGAAAACATTGTTTATCTTGAATTGTTACGCCGTGGGTATGATGTAACGATAGGCAAGGCCGGTAAAAAAGAAATTGATTTTAGAGCCGTAAAAGATAAGCAAATAGAATATTATCAGGTGTCTGCAAGCGTGCTGGATAAAAACACTTTAGCGCGGGAGTTAGAGCCTTATAAATATGTTAAAGATAACTACCCCAAATATTTGATAACTCTTGATGATTTTACGAGTAATTATGACGGTATAAAAGGGTTGAACGCTATTGACTGGTTATTAGAAAGTTGAGTGATTGAAAATGAAAGAGGAAAAACGGCTTCATTACGCGCGTTGACAAATTGAAAATTTTATGATACAATAAGTAATAATTGTTAAGATATTTTAAAAGGAGCGTATGCGAGTGAGTAAAACCGTTAAAAAAGCGATAATTCCCGCGGCGGGGTTGGGTACGCGGTTTCTGCCTGCGACTAAGGCGAGTCCCAAGGAAATGCTGCCGATTGTCGATAAGCCCACAATCCAATATATAGTTGAGGAGGCTGTGGCGTCGGGAATCGAGGATATTCTCATCATTTCGGGGCGTACAAAACGCTCGATTGAGGACCATTTTGATAAATCTTACGAGCTGGAAAATGAGCTGGAAAAAGCCGGAAAGCTGGAGCTTTTGGCGTCTATCAACGAGATTTCGGAGCTTGCTAACATACATTATGTTCGCCAGAAGGAGCCGCGCGGGCTGGGTCACGCCATCGCTTGCGGGTGCGCTTTTGTGGGCAATGAGCCGTTTGCCGTCTTGCTGGGCGACGATGTTGTGTACAATCCCCCGGGAGAAATGCCGTGTTTGAGGCAATTAATTGACCAGTACGAGCGAAATGGTGCGTCAATTTTGGGCGTGCAGGAGGTACCGCGAAGTGAGGTTAATAAGTACGGGATTGTCGCGGGAAAAGAGATTCGCGAGCGGCTTTACACGGTGGACGAGCTGGTTGAGAAGCCTGACCCACGCAGTGCGCCGAGCCGAATCGCGATACTCGGGCGATATATAATTAATCCGCAGATTTTCCACATTTTGGAGCATACGAAGCCGGGCGCGGGCAATGAAATTCAGCTGACTGACGGGTTAAACACGCTGGCGCAGGGCGGGAACATGCTTGCGTACAAGTTTAAGGGACGGCGATACGATGTTGGGACGCGTCTGGGATTCCTTGAGGCGACGGTGGAATTTGCGCTGCGCCGCGACGATATAAAGGGGCAATTTGCACCGTATTTAAAGGATATTATAATGGGTTTATGAAATAATTGACGGCACCTAACGGTTACATCTGTACATAAGCTCAAGAAAATTGAAATCGCGTATAATATAATGGATAAAAGTCAAATTGGTTATTCCCGCTCCCGCTAATTAAGCCCGAAAGGAGCCTATCAAGGATGCAAAGAACGAAATTAATGCTGCGCGCGGCGTTGGCAGTCGCAATATTGGCGGTATTTTCACAAATAACTTTCCCCATAGGCGTGATTCCGGTAACTCTGTCCGTTCTCGCGGTCTTCCTCACGGCGTGGCTATTGCCTCCGTGTTGGGCAGCGGCGGCGGCTCTGATTTACGTGTTATTAGGCGCATTCGGCGTACCGATATTTTCAGGATTTCAAGGCGGAATATCGCGCTTGTTAGGTCCAACGGGCGGCTTTTTGATAGCATACCCATTTATGGCGCTGATATCGTCGCGGTTCATCCGCATGGGCAAGTGGGCGTCGGTCAGCGCGGAAGACGTAGGCGGCAAGCGTCAGGCGGACACCATGCGTATAATTTACGCGCTAATCGGCATGGTATTGTCAATTGTTTTATGCCATGTTTTGGGAATTTTGCGGTTAAAGGTCGTCATGGAAATACCGTTGAGAGAGGCGTTTTTGCTGGGCAGCCTGCCGTTTATTCCGCTTGATTTCGCCAAAGCCGCAGTTGCCGCTGTTATGATTTGGAGGTTACCGAGGTGGATACAGTAGATAATCAAAGTAAAAATTATAGGCAATTTTGGGAGCAGCAGGAACGGATTTTATTGGCTCCTTATGCGACTTTTGCGGCTGATGCGCAGAGGGCGGAGCCGGGAGAAAAGTGCACGATTCGCACGGAATTCCAGCGTGACCGCGATAGAATCACCCATTCGGACGCGTTTCGGCGGCTTAAAAATAAAACGCAGGTGTTTCTGGACCCCGTCAACGACCACCAGCGCACACGGTTGACGCACACGCTGGAGGTTACGCAGATTGCGCGTACAATTGCGCGATGTTTGCGGCTGAACGAGGACCTTGCGGAGTCCATCGGGCTGGGTCACGATTTGGGGCATACGCCGTTTGGGCATTCGGGCGAAAACGTCTTAAATCGCCTGTGTTCTACGGGGTTTAAGCATGCCGAGCAGAGCGTGCGGGTGGCGCAGATGTTGCATTTGAATCTCACAAAACAGGTCATTGACGGCATCGCAAACCACACCGGGACCGATATGGCGCACACTTTAGAGGGGAAGGTTATCAAATATGCGGACCGTATCGCCTACTTAAATCACGATATTGACGATGCTATCCGCGTCGGTGTGTTGCAACTTGAGCAGCTGCCGTCAAGCGCGTTGCGTACGCTCGGGAGGGGGCACTCGGAACGCATTGACACCATGGTTAAGGCTATTTTGGAGTGTTCCGCCGGCAAGCCCGTTGTTACCATGCGCGCTGACGTTGAAGAGGAAATGATGAAGCTGCGGTCGTTCATGTTTGAAAATGTGTATTATAAGGTTTCTGGCAATATTCACAATGAGCGCGCCGAACAGGTGATAACGGGGCTTTACAACTACTATATGGAGTATGGAATCCCCGAGCATTTGACGGCATACGACGCCTATAATTTCAGCACTATGAACGCGGCGGAAAAGGACTTCGCCAATCATCATGAGCGTGTTGTTGTCGACTTCATAGCCGGCATGACCGACGCTTATGCCACCCGCGCATTCGAGAAAATTTCGCGGAAAACTATGGAACCGCTCCGCGTTATTAAAAATTTATAAATTGCATATTTCTCTATAAATTTCCATAGTGTAGATTATGTGAATCGGTTGCGGCTTGACCGCTGTGCAAATCCTGAAAACCATGATAATATGCGCTTATATGCGCCGTCGTTGTGTCCGGAATTTCCCCGCAAACGCGCGCACGGGGCACAAAATTCTTTCGCGCAAGGCAAAACTAACTCTTGACAAATGTGGTAAAATGTAGTATAATATTTATAGTGAAGCAGGGGGAGAAACTGTGCTTCTCAATTTTAAGGAGGAATTCGCAATGTATAACATAGGCGACCGTTTAGTCTATCCCATGCATGGTGCCGGTGTTGTTGAGGCTATTGAAGAGAGGGACATCTTGGATGAAAAAAAATATTACTACATTATGCGAATGCCTGTTGGTGACGTAAAGGTGATGATTCCCGTGAATTCTACGAATGACGTGGGAATCCGAAATGTTATAGATAAGGCGCAGGCGGTAAAAGTGATGGAGGCGTTCCGTAATTATCAAGCCGACGTGACTTCTAACTGGAACAGGCGCTATCGTGAGAACATGGAAAAGATACGCAGCGGCAACATTTTAGATGTGGCGTATGTGGTGAAAACGCTGATGCTTAAGGAGAAAATGAAGGGGCTGTCGATGGGTGAGCGGAAGATGCTGTCCAGCACGCGCCAAATTTTGATTAGCGAGCTGGTGATTGCGCAGGAGACGGGTCCGGACGAGCTTGAAACAATTATGACGGATATAGTTGTTGATGACCTCGCGAGAATGGCACAAGAGAAAATTGATATTGAGGCGGCTAAAAAAGGTACGGCGATGGTGTTCCATGTCGATGAAAAGGGGACTATCAGCGGTGGCGAAGTGATGAACCCGCAACCGGCTGAAAATTATAATAGCGACGAGGCGGTACTCGTTGAAGCAAAAGTTGCTGTCGTAAATGTTGCTGAAAATGCAATAAAAGTCGGTGATATTTTGGCAACCGATAAAATAGCGGACGAAAATATCACGACCGAGGCGTTCGAGACGACG
>JAISFC010000020.1 GCA_031263785.1 Clostridiales bacterium
TAAACTGTATCTATAAGAAGCATTAAAAATCCAGAGAGGGCGGGAATTATGCAAAAGAAAAAAATCAAAGTATTATTAGTAGATAATAATATGGATTATCTGCGGGAAATGTCGAATTATATCAACCTTGAAAAAGACATGGAAACCGTCGGGATTGCCCAAACAGGGGAGCACGCGCTGGAAATTTTACATAAAAAACCCGTAGATTTAATGCTTATGGACATTATCATGCCGTCGCTCGACGGAATTGGCGTATTAAAAGCCATGCAAACCATGCAATTCAAAATCCGTCCACGCGTGTGCATCTATTCCTCCGTCTCCCATGACCGCATGACAAGTCAAATTTTGGCTCTGGGAGCGATGTTCATGATAATCAAACCCACGCCGTCCGACATCATAATAGAACGGCTTCGGATGCTTGCGGGAGTGCCGGTGACCCCGACGGTGATAAATTTTGGACTCTCGGATTTATTGCACAATCTGGAAGCGTACGTAACGAAATTAATCCGAAAGATAGGTATTCCATCGCATTTAGTGGGGCAAAAATATCTGCGTACGGCAATCTTGATGTCATTGGACGACAGCTCACTTTTGGAATCAATCACGAAGGGACTTTATCCGACCGTAGCGAAAGTGTATGGAATCACGAATCCGAAGGTGGAACGGGACATACGACATTCAATTGATGTTGCGTGGGCGAACGGAGGGGCGAAGGAATTAAATAATTTTTTAGGCGAGCCGGAAGCCGCCGAGGGACCGCGACCGACCAATAGTGAGTTCATAGCATTAATTGTTGACAGATTAAATTTCTTGATAAAAGAACAAAAAGAAGCAGAGGAAAAAATCCCGGCTAATTAAATTGTATAATTAAAAAACATTTTAAGATAAACAAAATAATCCTGTTGACGCATGGATTTTTTTGTTGGAAAATCGCAAGGGATTGAGATTAAAAAATATTTATTAAATTAAACAAATATTTATATATTTAAGAAAATATTCTTTTTATTCTTTTTTTAAATTATTTTGTAATTTTTATTAAATTTTGTATAAAATAATTCTCACCATCTAAATGGTAATTACTGTAATTTGATTATATGGAAAGCTTTAAAAAATCAGAGACGGAATTGAAAGATTTTGAGGACAAAAAATACCTTACAGGTAAACACACGGAATTATGGGGTTTTCCTATAGAGAGAGTTTTAGTGTCGGTGTTAAAAACAGGCTTAATAGTCAATAAAAAAAGACTTTCATAAGTCTAAGAAAAATCCCCGACCGTCGTAGTGGTACTTGGTAGCACGGGGGTATACGAGGATGATTCACCAACCGGGATTTGGGATACCGTGTACGTGTAACTTGAGTATACCGTTCCGCTGTAGTTGCCTGTGCCCGTGTATTGAACGCGAATCTGGTAGCCGATGTCCGAGGATGTCAATGTGTAATCCGATCCGGTCGCGTTCGTTATCGGCGTTGAGCTACCGCGGTACCACTGTAAAGTGTACGTTGCTCCCGTTATCTCCGGGGCTGTGAGCTTGTATCCCGGAATCGTACTCCCGGATGGCGCGCTTCCCGGCGACGATAAGCTTTTCACTGTTATTGGTCCTACTTGCGCGGTGTATACTCTACCATTAGTATCTCCGCCGGTATATCCGGAGTCGACGGTATATGAAACCCTGAAATAATAGCCGATTTGCGCTGCCGAGGGCGTATATGTGGTGGCGGTTGAAGTGGTATCATTCCACGTGCCGGTCGATGATGTTTTATATTGCCAAAAAGACCGCGTTGCACCGGTTGGAGCTGTTGGCGCCGACAACGTGCTTTCCCATTGCAGGTTTGAGTACGTTATATTTCCCGGGGTTCCCACCGGAGACTGGCTTTCTCCTATTTTTGCAAATACACCATTTGCAGTGCTACCATTACGTGGCCATATATCATGATATCCATCATCATCAGAATAATTAAAAGCATCAGCAGATGATCCAGCTACGACGGCTTCGCCGCTAGATAATATGGCAACGGATCCAAACATCGTATGATAGTAAGTGCTGGTAGCCATCGACCATTGCACAGACCCTGAAGAACTGTACCGTACGACAATGCCGGCATAATTACTGTTTGATTGAATATCCCATGCAGGAGTGCCTACGGAAGACTTATCAGAACGACCTACAGCTATAATACTCCCATCTGAGGCTACACTAACACCTTCATAAATGTCATACCCACTGCCGCCTGCGTTTTTAGCCCATGATACTGTACCGGACGATGAGTATGCGATAATTACGGCATCCTGATCGCCGTTATGTCCCCAACTAGGTGCGTAGGATGAGCTACCGGCGTGTCCCACAGCAACAAAACCACCGCCGGACGTTGCAGCAACTGCCATGCCATAATTAAAGATGAGATCTGCCGCTGTTCCCGCGCTTCTTCCCCATGACCAGACGCCTGCGCTCGTGCACTTGGCTGCTATAATCAGACGACCGTTGCCACTATTAGGCCACGCCGGCGTTGTTGAAGCCTTATCTGACCATCCGACCACAGCGTATCCACCATCGCTTGTTTCAGTAATAGCGTCAAAGTGTGTATTACCATCAGTGCCGCCGCCGAGTAGTGTCCACACGACACTTTCTGAAGAATTATATTTTATTATAAAACCTTGCTCGCCGTGCTTCCCCGAACCCACAAATCCCCCGTCAGATGTCGCAGCAAAACCGTTTATATATTCACCGTAATATTCACCCGGCAGAGGAATCTCTGCTGTAGTAATGCTACCTGTTGCACTTAATTTTACAAAACAACTTCTGGATCCGCTTGCGCGTATACGAACAATTATATTACCATTTGTCAATACAGCGACCTTGGAATCGGAATCCGCGGCTGCGCTAATATTTGTTGTCCAGACAACACTTCCCGCAGAGTTATATTTAATAATGTTTTTGTCAGCTGCTACAACAAAGCCTCCGTCGGAAGTTGCAGCAATACTGCTGAAGCTGGATACATTATTGTTCCTTAATCCCGAAACAAATCCGGTAGCGGCAAATGCTATATTATCGGCTAGCAAGGTTGCCAATGGACGATATTGACGCAAATTAGGGATTGAAGAAAACAACCATCCCGAAAGAATAGTAAATATTAATAAGGTTGATAATAATTTTTTTAACATAAAAATCAAGTCCTAAAATTTTTTTAATTTAAAAAATATTTTTTTGTCAAGCTGCAAATATTTTTCGGAAAAAATTTTCTTCCTAGTAAAAATATTTTTTTATTTCCACATTCTTCTATAATTATGCTATATTTTTTTATTAAAAAAAGAAATGTCACAGAAACTTAATAGTTCTGTAACATAAATTTAATATTCTTGTAACATAATTGTAATATTCTTTACAAATTTTTCGTCTGTGTTATGTAGTCCAATTTATTGGGGGAATATTATTTGATTCTAAGAATCTATTAGTTTTTGAAAAGTGTTTACAGCCGAAAAATCCGGAATTTGCAGAGAACGGGGAGGGATGAGGCGCGGTTAGGACTAATCGATTGGATGTTTTTGCCGGTTTAATCGCGGCAATTTGTTCGACAGGTTTAGTTTCCGAGACTTTTATTACAGGGTGATTTGCAAATAAATACGGCACACCAAGCTCTTTGCAGGTTGCGGTATACATATTTTGTGCGTTTCTACCCCATAACAGAAACGCGATAGGTTGGTTCCTTGTGACAAGACTTTTGACGACCGCACCGGTAAATTGTTCCCACCCTTTTCCTTGATGCGAGTTTGATATCCCTGCGCGCGTGGTGAGGACGCTGTTTAATAGCAGCACACCTTGATTAGCCCAAGGAATGAGACAGCCGGATTTTGGCTCGGGAATGCCTAAATCGTCGGAAATTTCTTTAAATATATTAACAAGTGAAGGCGGTGGCGGCGCGTTCTCCACAGAAAACGCAAGACCATGCGCCTGATTGGGATTTATGTATGGGTCCTGCCCGATAATAACCACTTTAACCTTATCGGGTGGCGTAAGCTTTAGCGCGTTGAAAATGTCGTTGCGGTCCGGATAAATCGTGTGCGCGGACAGTTCCTGAATTAAAAACATCCGCAGTTCAGCATAGGTTTCACTAATGAACACGTGGTGCAGGATTTGGTCCCAGTCATTACCAATGAGGTTTTTTCTCATATACATTTTCCTTTCGAGGGTTGTTACTTTGTGACAGACGTGAGTAATTCCGTTATTATTCCGCGATTTAACGCTAATCCATCAGCGAGTCGACGAAGCGGTAGGAAAATTTTTCCAACGAAACTTTCCCGGCGGTGCTGACGGTGACGCCTTCATTTTCTAATAACATCTTCTGCACTTCGTATCCGCCGAATGCGAAATTCGGTGCAAGTGAGCCCTTGGAATTAACAACGCGATGGCAAGGATACTCGCCGGGGTGCGGATTTTTACGCAACGTGCTGCCCACCGCGCGACTGCTCCTCGGATAACCGATTGCCAGGGCAATTTGCCCATATGTAACTACTTTTCCGGCAGGAATCCGCCGCACAGCCCAAAAAACTTTTTCAAAGAAAGCGTTCATAAGCATCACCTCATTTTTCCAAATTCGGAAATTTATTTTCACATGCCGTCCTTGCAAACTGCCGACAATGAGCTTGTGATTCGTGTAAATATTCGCGGTCCTGCGCCATTATTGCTCGTACTCGAAAACAATATCCGCTATGCGCACCTCGTCGCCGACCTTAACCCCTGCCTGCACTAAAGCCGCATCAACACCGCGCATTTTCAATGCACGTTGAAAATATCCAAAACTTTCAGGATCGTCAAAATTCGTATTGCTAGCCAGATTTTCTATATTTTCACCTTTAACGACAAATGTGCCGTCTTCGTCTGTATGGACTTCAAAAACCCGCGGGTCCTGCATGTTTTCAGGCAAATCATAAATTTGTATTTTAGTTTCAGACGTAGTGCGCAACAGCTCCAAAACGCGTTTTAACATCTCGTCGATGCCCTGACGGGTAGCGGCGGAAATTAGGAAGATATCCGCGCTGTTAATCGTCGTTCCATCAAGCGATGCAAGCTGTGAAAACTCCTTTTTCAATGTGTCGGCGTCATGCTTGTCCAGCAAGTCCGTTTTATTGAGCGCGACCACTTGAGGCTTACCCGCCAACTCTGCGCTATATTTTAAAAGCTCGTTATTTATCAGCTTAAACGCCGCTTCGGGAGCCGTGCCGCTAAGTCCGCCGACATCAATCACATGCACCAGCACGCGCGTTCGCTCAACATGCCGAAGAAAATCATGCCCCAGCCCTGCGCCGGTATGCGCACCCTCAATTAGCCCCGGAATGTCCGCAATAGTCACGTTTTCTCCCGCGATTTGCACAACGCCGAGGTTAGGAAAGAGGGTGGTAAATTGGTAATCCGCTATCTTGGGACGCGCACTGCTCACAACCGAAAGCAACGTGGATTTACCCACATTCGGCAGACCAATTAGCCCGATATCCGCAATGCTTTTCAGCTCCAGAATCACCTCGCGCGACTCGCCCCGCAACCCAGCATTAGCAAAATTAGGCGCTTGACGGGCAGGAGTCGCAAAATGCGCATTCCCCCATCCGCCGCTGCCGCCCCGCGCCGCAACAAAACTCATCCCCGACCGCGATAAATCGGCAACAGCAAGCCCACTTTCGGCATCGCGGATAATCGTGCCAACCGGCACTTTCACTGTCAAATCCGCCCCGTGCCGCCCGTGACAATTCTTGCCCCTGCCATCCGTGCCGCGCTCCGCCGAATACTTTTTTTTATAACGAAAGTCCATTAATGTGGACAAATTAGAATCTGCTTCGAAAATAATCGAACCGCCATTGCCGCCGTCGCCGCCGTCAGGACCGCCCTCCGCCACATACTTTTCGCGGTGAAACGCTACGCACCCATTGCCACCGCCGCCGCCGTGGATGGAAATTCGCGCCATGTCAACAAACATGCTCTATGCGCTCACTTCCGCCTCTTTGTTGGTAGCAACGGCAGAAACGGACTCAACTTTCTTCTTCGCGATTACGGGCTTTTTCGGCTTAGGAACCGTATTTACCGCCATTTCTTCAACGGGGTACACGCTAACGCGCTTGCGCCTGCCCGTACCGCATTTTTCAAATTTCACCCGACCGCCGATAAGCGCAAAAAGCGTATCATCGCCGCCTTTTCCAACGTTAATGCCGGGGTGAATCCTAGTCCCGCGCTGGCGCACCAAAATATTGCCCGCCAAAACCACCTGCCCGTCGGACCGCTTAACGCCAAGGCGTTTGGACTCACTATCTCGCCCGTTTTTGGTACTGCCCATGCCTTTTTTATGTGCCATTTATCTCAACTCCACTCATTTTATAATTTAAGTCTAACCAATACTTTCGATTTTTACTTCCGTGAACGCCTGCCGATGTCCTTTTGTCCGATGGTACCCCTTTTTCGGCTTGTACTTGAACACCGTAATCTTACGACCACGCCCATTTTTCAGCACCTTCCCGATGACTTTCACCCCGTCCAAAAACGGAGCGCCGACGTTCATGCTGCCACCTTCATAAGTAGCCAAAACCTCGTTAAATTCGACACTTTGCCCTGCTTCCAAGAATAATTTCTCAATGGTGATAATGTCCCCCGTGGAAACACTATACTGCTTGCCGCCGGTTTTAATAATTGCGGTCATTTTCACTTTCCTCCCTTGTTAATAGGTCGCGCCGTCGTGGCATCGCGGTACGCTTAGGCTGCACCTCGAATTTTAAAGCCCCTTCCGTGCGGAACACAAATTTTCACTGCTTAATATAGTACATACTTTTTTGTCGCGCAAGCCACACTTGATAAGGATAAGCCATAAAGCGCACTTGCTCGACTATCATGCATTATATCACATGTACCGCTTGCTGTCAACCCCTAATATCCAAATTACGGAAATACAATTCATCGGAACCTTGCTTAATTAAAAAATTCATAGCATTCACCATTTATCTTTTTATTTGTTGTTGCACAATGTAGTCTAACATTCTTTTCACATTAGGCGAAAAGTAATCATCTCCACTATCTTTCACTCGCTTAACAATTGAAGCTGTCGTTTTGTAAATTTCTGATGTTGGCGCCCCTTTGAAATATTCATTTAATCCTTGTAGCAAATCTGTCTTCTTAAGACTACCATAATTGTTACTATAGGCGTTGGTGTTTGAAATAGTTGTCGCTAATCCTCTAATAGCCCTAACTCTTTGTTGGTCGACATTTTCGTGTGCTCTTTCGTTCGCTTGTTGGAATTGTCTCCTCATTGGTAGCCTTGAACGTAATTCTAATTCGGCTTTTGCTTCGAAATATTTTTTATCTTCGGGACCGGCTATTCTCGCTAACCCCGATTTACTCATTAAATCCATTTTAGCATCTTGTTGTGCTTTTTCAAAAACATCTTTAAGTAAATCGTTAAAAGCAATTGCTTCATTTTCTGTCATATCTCGATAACAATGTGCTACAATTGGATTGTTGCTATTTGGTAATCCATATTTATCCCTTTGATTTAGGAAATTAGGTCTACCTCGATAACGAATATCAAGATCAAGAAGTTCTCTTTTTGCATTCACAACACCTGAATTATACGATAATGTATAATAATCATTAAGTGATGTTGCCATATCTTTTCTAAAATCAACATTTTGCGTAATATCTTCCGCAAAACCAAAACCCTCGTTGTTCAAAACACGGTCGCAAAAACTTTTAACATCTGCTTGCCTATATTCGTATTTTGTTTTCCTTTCTTGTATGTTTTCGGGAGCAGACAAAGAAGACGCAGCTTCTGAGATTGTATCAGCTCTTTTTTGCTCATACATGTTTATAAAGTCTTTTAATTGTTCTTTGTCCATTTGTTTTGGAGTAATTTCAGACATTTCATCATCTTCTTTCTATAAAAATGTTCTATCAAAAAGTGTAGGTTTTGATAGCAACGGATTAAAGAAAAAATATTGTGGATTTATCCCTTAAAATTGCAATCGTGACAAAAAAATAAGAAAAAATACATTTTCTTTACAGAAATTTAACATAACTTTAACATTTTAGCCTTGACAACGGGTTTTAAAGAGCGTATAATTAAATATAGAAAGGTAAATTTTGTAATTTTTTGTAAACTATCAAAACCTACACTTTTTGATAGTTAAGCGCCTTTCTTTTTTTCGCGCTGTTCCCTTAAACGCCTGTAAAATGTAGAGGGTTTAAGTCCTGTTCGTTTCAAAATTTTCTCAAAACTCATTTTTCCGGTTTTCCATAATTTAACACATTCGCTAAAATTTCCGTATGGCTTTTTGAGAGGGCGTCCGAATTTAACGCCTCTTGCCTTCGCGGCAATAATCCCCTCCATTTGGCGTTTGCGTATAGTTTCCCGCTCATTTTGCGCCACGAACGAGAGAATTTGCAAGACTAAATCAGCAATAAATGTTCCCATAAGGTCTTTATATTGCCGCGTGTCAAGGATTGGCATGTCAATAACCGCGATATCAACCCCTTTTTCTTTTGTGAGTATGCGCCATTGATTTTGAATTTCCTCATAATTGCGCCCCAATCGGTCAATGCTTTTGATATAAAGCAAATCTTCGGTTTCCAGCTTATTTACAAGCTTTTGATAAGCAGGGCGATTAAAATCCTTGCCCGATATCTTATCCAAAAAAATTTGCTTTTGTGGAACATTAAGCCCATTCATAGCGGACATCTGTCTATCCTCGTTTTGTTCTTGCGTAGAAACACGCACGTATCCATAAATTTTCACAATGATTCCCCCTTCCCCAATAAAAAAGCACTTGCAACAAGCGCCTGAAGTTTAATATACTTCTTCTTTAATTACGTTTAATTTTTCGGTGAGTTTATCCTGAAATTAGTTCTCGCGGAAAAAAGCCGTACACAAAAATTTCAGTTCAGGCGAGGGAGCGGAAAAACGATAGAATAACTCGAATTTCCGCGCCGGGGTCACCTGAACGGATATACAAATCTAGAATTAAAGGTGTGGAAATCGAATTTCAATCTGCGCCTACGGTTTCAGAGTGTGAATTCTCGTAATCGCCGGTCGGACGCCCGTCCGGGGGCGTGTTGTTCGTGAC
>JAISFC010000075.1 GCA_031263785.1 Clostridiales bacterium
TAACATTCTGAACAACAACGGCAAATCATTAAATTATCCGAACGAATCAACACTTGAGAGCGGCTTGCCTTTTGCCACCAACACAGAAGACAAGTATTTGGAAAGCTTTTACAAAACCATTTTGCAAAACTTAAACGATAATATACATAAAAATATCGAAACCAATGAGCTTATGGATATTTTAGAGGCGAACACATCGTTCGTTCCGTCATCGACGTCGCTGGGCGAGCTTGCCGACATTTCACTTTTTGACCATTCCAAAACAACGGCGGCAATTGGCGCGTGCATATACCAATATTTGGGGGCGCGCAATTATAAAGACGTTTTGTTTTCGAACAACGGCGATATAGATAATGAAAATATATTCCTGCTGACTTCTTGTGATTTTTCAGGAATACAAGATTTTATTTACACGACAAGCGGAAAAAGATCATTAAAAAGTCTTAGAAGCCGCTCTTTTTATTTGGAAATTATGTTAGAGCATATGGCGGATGAGCTTTTGAGTTCGCTTGGCCTTGCGCGGCCTAATTTGCTGTACACAGGCGGCGGACACGCTTATTTCCTGTTGCCTAACACAGACGAAACCAAAACAAAGATAGAAGAGTTCGTCAAGCAGACAAAAATATGGTTTTTGGAGAATTTCAAAACCGCTCTGTATGTTGCGTTTGCGTATAATGAGTGCAACGCGAAGCAGTTATCAAAAAATATAGGCGAAGTTTATAAAAAAGTTTCGGAAAAAATGTCTGTGAATAAGCAAAACCGGTATGATGCAAACGATATTATTATGCTGAATTCACAGAATAATATACAAAATGAACGAGAGTGCAGGATTTGTCATAGAACCGACAAATTAGAAGATGATATTTGTGAAATCTGTAGCGGCATCGAGGATATATCGGTGGATTTAGCGCGGAGCAATATATTTATGGTAGTCAATTCGCCGAGAGGTAAATCGTTGCCTTTGCCGTATAACAAATTTTTAATTGTTTCCAATGAATTGGGTGACTGTGAGAGGTTTTATGTTAAAAACAAGCTTTCGGCGGGCGCGAAACTATCGCGGAATATCTGGATGGGCGATTATTTTGCGAAAGGCGGGAATGGTAAACCCCTTAGCTTTGAAGATTTGGCTGAAGGCGTTGGGATAAAGCGTATAGGCGTATTGCGCGCCGACGTTGACGACTTAGGCAAGGCGTTTTCGTGCGGATTTAATAAAAGACACGCGACAATCTCACGAACTGCCGCTTTGAGCCGTAGCCTTTCACTGTTTTTTAAGTGGCACATAAATAAAATTTTAGACGGCAGAAATGCCACAATCGTTTATTCCGGCGGGGATGATGTGTTTATTGTCGGACATTGGCTTGATATTATTGAAATAGGCGTGGAATTGCAGAGTCAATTCGCGGCGTTCACAGGCGGAGCATTGACTATTTCGGCGGGCGTCGGTATGTATGACTGCAAATATCCGTTTTTAAGGCAGGCCATAGAAACCGGCGAGTTAGAAAGTGCGGCAAAAGCCGACGGCAAAAATAGAATAGCGTTGTTTGAACATGTGTTTGTTTGGGATGAATTTAGGAATAATGTTTTGGGTAAAAAATTAAAAGAAATAGAAGTTTTTTTTGCCGATAGCGATGAGCGCGGCAAAAACTTCATTTACAGAATAGCTGAATATTTACGCGAAATGACGGGCGTCAACAATATAAACCTTGCGCGGTTCGCGTACCTTTTGGCTCGGCTTAATATTGAGCAAGACAACCTTGAATTGCTGTATGAATATGCGAAAAACGAAAAGGACAGGAAAGAATTGATGTGCGCATTAGAAATTTATGTATATAAAACAAGGGAAGGTGAATAAGTTGGAACAATTCAAAAACGGTGTTAATACAACGAATTACGCGGATGAAGCGGAACGGGTTGTGGATCTGTTAGAGAAGAGGAATGGAAAACCCGCGCTCACAACAAGCCAAATTCGTAACATTTTGGCCAGAGGAAACGAGATTTATAACATTGTTCGGAATACCGGAGTTATTGACGAAACCATGGCGTCACAAATCCGCTATCTTGAAGTTCGTTTAGCATACGATTCAGGCAGAGAACGCTTGGTTAGAGATTTATGTGACAAATCTAAATTAAACGAGATGATCAAAGAAATCGGCAATGACAAAGAGAAGTTTTTGTTATTTCACCGATATTTGGAAAGCATTGTCGCCTATCATAGATTTAAAGGAGGTAATGACTGATGTACACTAAGATATTATTCGAAGGCGAAATTGAGGTTATAACCGGACTGCATATCGGAGGAGGAACTTCCTTTTCCGCTATCGGCGCCGTTGATTCGCCGGTCGTCAAAGACGCGCCGACGGGTCAGCCCATTATTCCCGGTTCATCTCTTAAAGGGAAAATGAGGTCGCTGCTCGCAAGGAGCGAGAGCGATACATACAAAACGCAAAAACATTCGGACGACCCCGAACAGATTCGCAGATTGTTCGGCGATACAGAAAATTTCCATTCGCGTCTGCAATTCTTTGATTGCTTTATGGTGAATAAAGAAGCCCTTGGTAAAAGACAGGTCATACCGACAGAGGTGAAATTTGAAAACACAATAGATCGTTTAACCTCCGTCGCCAAGCCGCGTCAAATAGAAAGGGTCGTACCAGGCGCTAAGTTTAGTTTCAAGCTGACATACGAGCTTGCCGATGATTACAAAGTCGATTTTGATGAAGATTGCGGCAACGTCATAAAGGCGTTTGGTTTGCTTGAAAAGGATTACCTTGGCGGCGGCGGGACAAGGGGCAACGGGAGAATTAAGTTCAATAATATGACGGCGAAATGCGTTTGCGGCGAGGTGGAGAATTTAGATGAGGATATTCAAGCTAAGATTTAATACGCCTATCCACATAGGAAATGGCGTGCTTACGGGAACAAGCGTTTCGATATGCGCCGACACGCTTTTTTCCGCTTTGTGTTGCGAGGCGGTCAAAATAGGCAAATTAGACGCGCTTAAAAACGGCGTGTTAGTGTTGTCCGATTGCTTTCCTTTCATTGATGATGAGTATTACATTCCAAAGCCCATGATGAATTTGGAGATTGCGGAGGACGTTGACAAAAAACAGATGAGGGCTTTGGAGTTCATCTCGTTATCTGTTTTGGGAGAACAAATTGATCCTGAATTCGAGAAGGGAATTGTGGATGAATTGTGGATAAAAACTGTTCGTCAAAATCTTGATTCAAAGGGTGACCCGTTTTTTATCGCGTCATTTCACTTTAAAAGGGGCGGTCTGTATTTTCTGACCGAAGGGCAGGAAGCTTTAATGGACGAGCTTGTGCATATGCTGCAATTCACGGGAATAGGCGGAAAGCGGTCAAGCGGTTTCGGTAAATTCACATACGAAATCGCGGACGCCGCCGACTTTGATTTTTCCAAAAAGTCCGATGAATATGTAACGCTTTCGACCTGTATGGCAAAAACCGACGAGCTTGAAAACGCGCTTGTGGGGGCTAAATATTTGCTTAAAAAACGCGGCGGATATGTGGCAAGCTTCAATTATGCCGATAGGTTTTTGAAAAAGCGTGATTTTTACAGCTTCGCAAGCGGTTCGGTCTTTCAAAACAAATTTGAGGGCGATATATTTGACGTATCACAAAATGGAAACCACCCTGTTTGGAGATATGCGAAACCTCTGTTTTTGGCGGTGTGAATATGGAATTTATTAAAACTTACAATCTTAAGCTGACGACACTCAGCCCGCTGTATATCGGAGACGGCAGGGTTATAAACGGAAACGACTATAATTATGCCGACGAGTTAGGTCTTCGTCTGCCGCCGGACGGCAAGCGTATTTTAGCGCAAAACCAGTCCGGCAGGGATAAGGTACGCGACATCTCTGTTTTTATTCGCAACGGCAACGGCGACGCGTATTTGCCCGGCTCAAGCGTGAAGGGTGCGGTGCGCACCGCGATTTTGGCGGCGGTGGTAAAGAATAGGCGTGATGATAGAATCATTGATTCCGCGCTGAACAAGGTCGGGTTTGAAGGCCAACAGTACAGTATTATGCGTGCGATTTCAGTTTGCGACAGTCTGCCGATAGATGATAGAGATATGAGCATTTGTCAAAAAATAGACGTGTATACAGACGGAACTGAAAAAAATCGGCCGATTTACCGCGAATGTGTAAAGCCCGGTATTTCGGTCAATTTAAGGCTTAATATTGATGTGCCTATGTTTAAAACATTAACCGAGCAAGCGCCCGGTGAATATATTTTTGACGTCTTGCGGGAGTTCCGCGCTCAATATAAATCCGTTTTCCGCGCTAAATTTAACTGCAATACGCCGGATTATCACAATAGAAACATCGTGTATCTTGGCGGCAACGTTGGCTTTGTCAGCAAAACGGTTACATATCCGCTTTATGGCGACGGGGGGCTTGATAAGGTTTCGCGAATTATGCAACAGAAATTTCGGAAACATAAACACGATTTAGATGTCAAAAAAGGTGTCAGCCCTCATTGCTTAAAATGCACGAAATATAATAGAGAATTACACGAATTTGGGATATGCGAGGTTGAAATCATTGACGAAGTTGAAAATTCAATTTAATACGGCGCTTAAAAGCGAGTACGCGTACAGCCTGTATGCCGCGCTGTTGGAGAGTCTGCCCCGCGATATTGCCGAAAAGATACATAGAGAAAATTTGCTTTCGCATTATACGAAAGCGTCTTTTTGGCACGTGTCTTTATTTGACGACAGCGCGCTCCCCTATATAGAAAGCAAATTGGAATATCCGCTGCGAAAGCACAACGTAACATTGAATGTTGTGAATATCAATAGAATTACCTTCGGCGAAAAGGAGTTTTGCACAAAGTTTTTGCTGAATGACGAGGTCAAAAACAGCGTAACTCTCAAATTCCAAACGCCGACAGCCTTTAAAGTGAATGGTGAATATGCGAACATCCCGACGCCGCATTTAATTATGCAAAGTCTGCTGAACAAATGGAACAAAATAATGCCGCAAAGTTCTTTGGAGGAAGCGGACATTTTGCGGGAGCTTGAAAGTAGCGTAAGCCTTAAAAAATACGAATTGAAAAGTGTTTTGTACGCAGTCAAAAATGTTAAAATTCCCGCGTTCGTGGGTGAAGTCACTTTGAATCTCAACGGCAACGAACCGTTCATACGAATATTGAATATGCTGTTGGCGTTTGGCGAGTTTTCGGGAATCGGTATTAAAGCTTCACTCGGTATGGGAGGGGTCGAGATTATATGAGTCAATTGTATGTCTATGAAAACGGTGCGATTATCGGGATAACCGATGGCAGGATTGAAATAAAAAGTGACGGTTTAAGTCGAAGTATTCCCTTTGAAAGGGTTGACGGGCTTTCGGTTTTCGGCAGCAGCTAAATTTCAACGGCGTTGTTTAAGCAATTATTCAAGACCGGCATAGCAACGCAATTTTATTCTTCAAGCGGGACTTATTTCGGCAGGCTTGTTTCGCCTAACCACCTTAGGGGTCGGTCAAACGCCCGATGATGAGGAAGTTATTATTATTTGACAAGCGGTTAAATTTCTGGTATAATAGTATCGGTCAACGAATGAAGGGGGATTTTGCCACGCAAGCAGATAACATCACGTTTTTCAGGGGTTCAGAACATGAAAAGCCAACGCAAAATGACGGAGAAAAGTTTTGCCGCGCATTTTGCGATTTCAGCCCACTGAATATCAATGTTTGCGGGTAGTGGATTAGAAACCCCCAAGCCCCGACAGGGGACGAGAACAATTTTACCCGCTGCATAAACCCAATTAGCTAAGGTTAGAAACCCCCAAGCCCCGGCAGGGGACGAGAACACTTTTCCCGCCGCTTATGATACAATGTAAATCGATTAGAAACCCCCAAGCCCCGACAGGGGACGAGAACCCTGTATGGTGACAGCTTAACTATCGGCTTTACGCAAAATTTTAGAAACCCCCAAGCCCCGCAGGGGACGAAATAATGTGCCGAGGTGAGTATTATGTCTTTATTTGGCGAAAATTTTGCAATGGATATGATTATATTAACGGATGGCGGCGAATGCAAAAAATGCGGAAAGTCTATTCCGCTCGACGAAGAATATTGCGCGGATTGTGAAGTGGAAATAAACGCGGGAGGAAAAGATGATGTATAAAATTTTATTTTCACCGATAGGAATGACAGACCCCATTCGCGATTACCGCGACGGACCCGCCCTGCATATTGTACGTTACTACAAACCTGACGTCGTGTACCTTTATTTAACCGCCGAAATGGCATTGCGTTACAAAAGCGGCGATGTTTTTGTTAAGGCGATTAAAAAAACAGCACCCGGATGCATAATAGAAGTCATCAAAAGCGAAATCACTGATCCAAGCGATTTTGACGCCTTTTCCGACCTGTATAAAATATTGACGGGAATTCACGAGCGGCACAGCGGCAGTGAAATTCTGCTAAACGTTTCATCGGGTACGCCTCAAATGATAGCGAGCTTGTGCATTGGCGCAACTTCTCTGCCGTTTTCAACAACTCCCGTTCAGGTAAAAGCTTTTGAGAGAAGAGCCAATGCCGACAGAAAACATTTGAACGATAACGACATAGAAATAGCCCTCGAATGTAACGAGGACGATTATAATAACATAAATAGATGTGTTGAACCCGATATTTTTGAGTTCAAAAGGTTGTCGCTCAAGAGCCGGCTTTCCTCGCTTTTAGAAAACTATAATTTCGTGGGCGCCGCATCCGTTGCGGAGAGCGAGGATTTTATTTCGCAAAAAGGTAGAGCTCTGATTAAGCTTGCCAATTTTAGGAATGGATATGACATTAAGAATGCGGAAAAAATCGCGAGAGAATTGAACTTGCTGGACGAACTGTTTCCAATCAAAAATGCTTCCGCAAAAAAGGTCTGCGAGTTTTATAATATACTGAATATTCGTGCCTCCCAAAAAGAGTACGCGGATTTCATCCTGCGCGTTAAGCCGTTATCGGAATTTTTGGCTATGGAATTCTGCGCGGAACACATACATATAGATAAAGGCGCTTATCTTATCAAGCAAACCTCTGCATTGAAGCAATATTTAGATACTCATTATTACAACCAATTTGATTTTGCCAAGCCGGTAAGTATTGCGGTTCTGATTTGCGTTTTGCGTTTTGACAATAAATCTGATATAGCGGATTCTTTAGAAGAAATAAATAATTTAACCGCACTCCGAAACAAGATCGCGCATTCGCTTGAAATGCCCGAACGAATAAACGTCAATAAGATTTTGAAAACATTGAAAGAACTTATAAAGAAAAAATATGAAAAAGAAGTGAAGGCGGAAATTTACAGCGTGTACGATAAAATAAACGAGATGATAAAGGAGGAGTGTTAATCCGATTTGCGGAATACGATGAATTTGCAGGCTGCAAATACAAATATACTCGTCCGAAATACCGCGTTTGGATGCGGCAACGCCATTTCGCATACGCCGTCCAATTCGATTTTCTTTGAAATACCCTTGACAAAACAGCTCAAAGAGGCTGTTATTATGGTCGACCAAGGTCAGCTACATATGATTAACCGCAATTTAAACATGAGGAGTTGAATATTTTGTGGATTTAGTGTTGTTTGATATGGACGGAGTTCTTATAAATTCGGCGAAAGATATTCACGAATCTGTTAATTTTGCGTTGAATTCTTTGGGTTATTCATCCAAAACTATGGTCGGTGATAGTGATATTGATATCTTTGCAGGGAAAAGCGCCAATGTGCAGACTTGTGGCGTTTCGTATGGTATTGGAAATTTAGACGATTTAAAGTGCGCTAAACCGGATTTTTTGATAGAAGATTTTTCTCAGATTCTTAATGTTGTTGGAAAAAATACTCATGATAAACAATTTTAAAAAGCAAACCTTATATAAAGCTATATCTTATACTGAATATATCTGGAGTTTTAATAGTATTTTTTGCAAGTCATTTTACATTTTTAACGCCCGCAAATACTTTAAATTCACTATTGACAATTTCCCCTTTTTGGTATATACTAAAACCACGATGGTGTGCGATGTATCGGGAGGTTGAACGGTATATTGCGGGTCAAAGGCAGGGATTCGGAGATTTTCCGCCTCCGCGCGATTAATCCGCCGCCGTCGAAAAAGGGGTTGAACATATGGTATCAGCGGGAGAATTCAGGAACGGTGTCACTTTTGAGATGGAAGGCAGCGTCTGGCAGATTGTCGAGTTTCAGCATGTTAAGCCGGGAAAGGGGGCGGCGTTTGTTCGCACCAAGCTTCGGAACGTAATGACGGGAGCGGTCGTTGAGCGGACCTTTCGCCCTACCGAAAAGTTCCCGAAGGCGCTGGTCGAGCGGAAGGACATGCAGTATTTGTACAACGACAGCGGGTTATACTATTTTATGGACCAAGAAACGTACGAGCAGATTCCGCTTAACGAGGAGCAGCTGGGTGACGCGCTGAAATTTGTCAAGGAGAACGAAAACGTGCTGATTCTCACTTATAAAGGCAATGTGTTCGGGGTGGAGCCGCCTAATTTTGTTGAGCTTCAGGTGACGGTGACCGAGCCGGGAGTCCGCGGCGACACAGCTACGAATGTGCTCAAGCCCGCGACGCTCGAGACGGGAGCGATTATCAATGTGCCTATATTCATCAATGAGGGCGATAAAATCCGCATTGACACCCGCAGCGGCGAATACATGGAAAGGGCGTAACCGCATAATAATCAGTAAATTTCCTATTTTGGAAGGAGTATAAAATGAATTTTCCGGAACCTAAAATTGATAGTCTAAAAAAGTTATTTGAGGAGCTGGACTTTGACGAAAATTCCCGCGAGGGCAAGATGTTCGGCGCGTTGCTCGAGGCGTATAGCGAGCTGGAGGGCAAAATCGTCGAGCAGAATTACCGCATGGACGAGATTGACGAGGATTTAGCGGAGGTAGAGAACGAATTTTACGGTGAGGCGGGGGAGCATGAGCTTGACAGCGACCTGTTTGAGATGACCTGCCCCGGCTGCCATGAGAAGGTGTACATCGACCAAGAGATGCTGGATGCCGAGCGCACGGTCTGCCCAAATTGCAACACCGAGATTAATTTTGAGGTAGATTTGGGGGATTTAGGCGGGTGCGCGGGCGGGTGTGACGGCTGCGGCGGCGGGTGCGTGTAATGTGGTATATTGCGCTGATTGTGCTGGCGGCGGACCAAATCACCAAGCTGTGGGTCATTAACTCGCTGCCCGTGTACGAGAGCCGCGTCTTGATCCCCGGCGTCCTGTCTGTGACAAATGTGCCGAATACAGGGGCGTTTTTCGGCTTGTTGCCGCAGTATAACAACGCCATAGCCATCATCTCCATGATGATTGCATGCGGCATGGTGGTATTTTTGTGGCTGAATAGGAAGCTGCCAAAACGCCTGAATCTCGCGCTTATTTTCATTGTCAGCGGCGCGGTCAGCAACATCGCGGACAGGCTGTGGCATAACGCGGTCATCGACTTTATCAACCTGCAATTCATGAATTTCCCGATATTTAACATAGCCGACGTAATAATAACGCTGGGCGCGGTGATGCTCGTGTGGCATCTAATTCGGTCGTGACGGCGGAAACGGTGAAAGTGGTCGAAATCACGGCGGCGGTCGGCGGTCGGCTGGATAGTATTATGGCGGAGTCCGAATTTTCGCGTTCCCGCGCGCAAAAGTTGATTCGCGGCGGCAGAGTTGAGGTGAACGGCAATACGGTCACAAAGCCGAGCGAGCGAGTGGAGCCGGGCGATGTTTTGCGGGTTCGCGTCCCGGAGCCGGAGCCTCTTTCGGCGCATCCCGAGGCGATTCCCATCAACGTGATTTACCAAGACGACAGCGTATTGGTGGTGGATAAGCCGCGCGGAATGGTGGTGCATCCCGCCCCGGGCAATCAGAGCGGGACGTTGGTGAACGCGCTTCTGGCGCATTGCGGCGGCAATTTATCGGACGCTAACGGCATTTTTCGCCCCGGAATCGTGCACAGAATCGACAAGGACACGACGGGGCTTCTTTTGATTGTGAAAACCAACGAGGCGCACCTCGCAATCGCGGAGCAAATCAAGGCGCATTCGCTCACGCGCGCGTATCTGGCGCTGGTGCACGGCAACGTGAAAGAGGAGGGGGTCGTGGAGACGCTGATAGGCAGGAACCCGCGCGACAGGAAGAAAATGGCGGTTATAAGCGGTGCGTCCGGGAGCTCGCGAAATGCCGTAACGCGCTATAAGCCGCTTGAGTGGTTCGGGCGGTACACGTTGGTTGAGTGCCGCCTGCAGACTGGGCGAACGCATCAAATACGCGTACATATGCGACATTTGGGGCACCCGATTGTGGGGGACAAAACCTACGGCGTTGCGCGCGAGGCAGGGGCGGGGCGGAAATTGGCGGGGCAGCTGTTGCATGCGCATATATTGGGATTTGTGCATCCTAAAACGGGGGAATACATGGAATTTACGGCGTCGATTCCCGCGGACTTTCAGGAAATTATGGATAAACTTCGTCAAACATGACTGCAATCACACAAAAAGGACGGTGAATTTTACACCGCCCATTTTTTTATGATTTAATTTATAATTCTTAATTAGTAACCGCCAACGGAAGCGACTGCAATTTGGTCTGACCGACATAACGTAATACCGTTGTATAATCCGCGGCGTCGACGCCGAGATATTCATTGATATTGTAAATTGTCGTGACGCCCGTGATGTCCGCGTTGCCGACCTGTCCCTTTATGGTGTTCAAATCCGACGTTGTTAAGGCGAATTTTTCCGCGGTGGGCAAGTAGAATGCTCCCGCGTACAGGTACGCCGT
>JAISFC010000060.1 GCA_031263785.1 Clostridiales bacterium
CTCTCTCTCTCTCTCTCTCTCTCTAGAATAATCACGTTTTTTCATGGTCCGCCACTCCTTTTCATGGTTTGTCGCACCTTCCGTTATCCCGCGAAAACATTCTTGCTTGTGTCCCCGGCAGCTCATTATGTTTCAGCCGTCAGTCCGTGAAGATATTTGTTTCCGCAAGCGACAGGTACGCCATGGGGCGGTTTTTCTCTTTAAAAACACGAAAAAAGCTCCCCCATATTATTATAATAACACTTTTGACGCCCACAGTCAATACCAAAATAGGTAATTTATGTTAAGTTTGTGTAAAGATGGAATAAAAAAAGCACTCAAATCATAAATTAAGCGCGGTTTTATACGTGTTTTGTCGTTTTTTTAATCAGGGAATAATTTTTGTATATCCAGCGGTCTCAACTCCAAAAATCCGCTTATTTATCGAGTTTTATAGTGGAAATTTTAAATGAATTTACAAATTAGTTGCATGGTCTTCTTTCGTAGAAATTAACATTTCCGTAGCTCCGTTCTTATTTCGCATAATAGAGGAATTGCGCTCGATATCCAGATGACGCCCGTTATGTAGCTGTACGGCACGACCAAAAATGCGTCTGTTATTCCCGCTAAAATGCTCAGCGAAATGAACCACAGGCAGTTTCGTTTTGCTTTAATTCTTTTTTTCAACCATAAAATTATTAGTATCGCGATGGGCAGGCTAATCCAGATTATTCCGCCTAAGATTTCTATTAAAATCTTCATCGTAAAAGCCAGCGGGTAATATAGAATTGCGCTTAATTCGTCGGACGGTCTGTGCTGCAAGACTGCCCCGAGCCAGCCGCTTGCGCGCATGTATGAGAGTAAGCCGTATGTGACCCAATAAATAGGCAAGCCGAGGGCAAAAGTTATAAAATGTTTGAATATTTGTTTTATCATAAATAGCAAGAAGTTCGTTGAACTCCTTATCCCATTTTTAGTTAGTTTGTCCATAGATCACTCAATCCTCTTTCCCCCAAAAGCATATATTGTGCGAGTGCCTTTGGTAACTTTCTCGTAATGTTCCACCTCGGAAGGAATAACCAATTCATCGCCTTTTGAAAGTTTGTGTGGCTCGCCATTTATGTAAACAATTACGTGCCCATCAACGCAAATCATATACTCATCAAAAGGGTGTGTATGCTTCTTTGAAGTGCGGTCAGCGTGATAAGTCCAAAACGCCATTTGTGAACCATCGTTAGCGGTGTAGTAGTACCCTTCAATTTTTTGCGTATTTTGTTGCGTTCTTGGCACGATGTTTGCACTTCGTTTCATAAATTCGGGAAAATTATTCATCTTACACCCCATAAATGTTCGCGGATAAATTCTTGTAGATATTGATTGTTCCACTTATTACTCCCACTCAATTTCTATATTGGTTTATGCAATTTAACGAAGTCAAACTTTAGCTTGTTTGCACACTTTTGGTTCACACGAAAAATGAAAATTTATGGTGTTTGCAAATTTCTAGTTGCATTCTAGTTGCACGAAGTTTCCCCAGCATTTAAATTATACAACATTTTCAATGCTAAGTCAATACGGAACAATAAGCAAGAGGCTCTACGTTAATTGTAAAGCCCCGCGCGGTCGTTGATAACCAGAAGGCGTAAAATCTCGTCGGTTAAACCTAGCCCCTCGTCCGTGCCGGTCAGTAGCTTCTTATCCACTAACTTTTGAATCGTCGGCTTCGCCCAGTCCGGTAGGTTGCCGTCAATGTAATTGTAAACCATAGGGTTTTCAAGGCTTGCCAATCGTTTGTTTAATTCTTCATATTGTTCCACAGTTAATTCCTCCTTTGTATATTTTGGTCTACCATAGCCCATAATCAGCGTGTAATTAAGCGGATAGTTCTTTTTCGCCACCGCGCCGCCGTTCGCGCTGAAGCCTTGCGACGTCGTATTTCCCTCAATAGTGTACACTCTCTGCGTATCCACCGCACACACAATGCCAACATGACATGCGACGTTTTTTGAGTCGCGGAAAAAGATAACATCTCCCGCTGACGGCTTGTCCGTATGCCATTGCCCCGCCTTCTTGAAATTGTTTACGCCAGTCGGGCAATACGCAAACGGCGGGAATAAATCGCCTAAGCCCGCTTGCTTGAACACCCACGTCACGAACATCGCACACCACGGTTGCGCTTGATAATTACCGTATCCCCATGCGGCATATTCTTTCGCGTATTTTGTGTAATTGTTACTTCCGGCGTTAGCAGTTTTGTCGTACAAAAATGCGTTGGTCTTTTTCTCTAAGTACCCGATTTCATTTTCCGCGACCTGTAAAACCTTTTGTATCATTAGTTTCACCTTCTTTCTTTTTAGGATTTTGCGCAATAAAAAACGCCTTAATGACGTTTTACTAAACTGCTATATTTAATTAATGATAATCTTTGCAATTGCACTTCTTGAATTTTTGACCGCTCCCGCACGGGCATGGCTCGTTAGGTTGAATCTTTATACCTTTTTTCATAGGCTCTAATAAGGATTTGTGAACAAAATCAAAGTCCATCATGCTCGGCATTCTGAAAGTATAGCTTGTCCGACCGCCAAAATTTGAAACCGCGAAATCGCCCATTGTTATGATATCCATTCCTATTAGCATATCCCATTGATTTGAATGCCCACTGCATACCTCCAGTTTAGATATTGCTACATTGTTTGGCAACAAAACGTCAACTTGGTAAATATTAGCCTTATGACTTCCACTTGGTGTGTTTACGTTAATTTGACTTATAGGCACCAATTGCAACTCTCCCGCCAGTTTTTCCGTTATTACTGAACGGTTAGCGCCGGTATCCCACAACGCTTCTTTCTCTTTGCTTGCGTTGTCCTTTCCACTGAAACAAGACGATATAGACACTTTACTTTTTAACTCTCTTGTAATCCCGTTGTATTTTGCTGTAAAGCAGATTCCAGCCATTTATACTACCCCAAACTGAAAATTATTGTTATAAAAACTTATCCCGTCGACCTCTTCTCTTGAACAATGCTGAACAGAAAAACTCCCTTTTTCTTCTGTCTTTAGCGTTTCGGTTACTGCGTCGTCGAATGTGATATACCAACCAATAACTTTACCGTCTTTAATCGCGATATATTTATCTTTATATTTGCGATAAAGTTCATCAAAATGTTCAGAAAAAAACGCAAAATTTTTATCGCATACTTCTAAAGCCATTGCTCTTAGATTCTTTTTTTCGCCCATTGCCAACTCCTCCTATCGCATTTTATGTTTACAGTATATGCACAAGTGCGACCATTGCATACATAAAGCAGACACAAATAACCGCGATTTTGACATTCTTTCGCATACAAAAACAATTGAGCGGGCTTCTCACATTTGATATTATTGCTTCCTAATATTATTATAACTCATTTTCGGAAATTTGTCAAGTCTCATTAATTTCGCTTCTGCCTGTACCGCCGCCATCGGCTTCCTCCGACGGAATATCAAAACCTATTGCCTCCGGTAACGTAGGTTGCATAGGTTGTATAAATTGCGTAGTTTCCGTCTTTGCCGCCGCCGAATCCTCTGTGAATTTCTTACTCGCCTGTGTTCCAAAGTAAAACATTATCACACTGTTCACGAGGTGTTCCAGCGTTTTACTCTCAATGCCTCTTGTCGTCATGTAAACGAACGTAACGAGTAGTACCAACGTAATAATACTTTTAATACATAACAAATTCCATAACCTTTCTTTCATGAGCTTACGCCCCCTTCCAACTCGCCTATTTGGTCACGCAAGGCTTGACGTTCGGTGTGAATTTGTGTCATTTCCTCTGCTGTATACGGCAAGTCTGCTCCCGCTAGCTCCGCTTCGGCTTGTTTGATTATTTTGTAGTCCGTATTTGCAAGCTCGCTTTTTAAGCGCGCTATTTCTTGTTCGGGCGTTTCTTGCGGCTCGTCCACGGGAGCTTTTGCCCATTCACCTTCAGTATACATATCGCCGATTCCGTAGCCCTCCGGCAATTCAAGCACACTGTCACCGTCAATTGCTCCATTTTCTAAAAAGCTCTGCGCCGTTGCCAAATCGTCAAATGCTAACGTATTAACGCAAATGTTATCCTTTATAACCGCTATATTCATGCTACTTTCCTCCCATATATAATTACCATTCCTACACCACCGACACCACCGGCACTACTAAAACCGCCGCCACCACCACCACCACCGTTACCACCGTGCATAGTGGCTGCTAAATTACTATCCCCGGCACCACCGCCGCCTTCGCTCGGATACACGGGCGTTCCTCGCGTGTTTCCGCCACTACCGCCGCCATTTGCTCCGGCACCACCACCACCGCACCCGTATTCTATGCCGTTATACGGATTAACCGGGGTGTAACTCAAACAGCCGCCCCCTTGACCTCCACTGCCGAGCGAAACAGGCGCACAATTGTATCCTGAACTGCCTCTTGAACCACCTGCGCCACCATAATAACTGGAGCCTCCGCCTGTGCCTCCGCCTGAACCCCCCGCCCCGCCCGTCGCCTGTGACCCGCTAATACCCGCGCTTCCCCCTGCTGCAGTGTAGCCCGCGAAAGACGTTGTTCCTCCGTTAGTAGTCGAGGCGCCACCTGAGCCAACAGCCACAATAGTTGACGCTGTTAATGTCAAGTTTTTAATAAGCTTGCAATATCCGCCGCCTCCACCGCTACCCATATTCGCACCGCCGCCGCCTCCGCCGCCTACTATATAAACGTCATACTTATTGTTGACAGACGGATACGAAGCGGGGTCAAACATAGAGGTAGCTGTATATCTTACCAGCTCGACAAAACCCGGAGTCGCCGTATGCCCTAGCACCCCTGCGGTTGTCCCTTCATTGGGATTTACAAATTTAGTCAATGCACCTAATGCAGCGTCCGGCGTAGCTCCGTCGCCACTAAGTCCAAGCCCCGTCGCGGTGGCGTCCGTCAGTAAATTAGCCTTATTAAGCGGCGTCCCCTCGTTGCCGCTTGCCGGGTTGTCCGCCCTCTCAACGGTTGCGTAAAAGGGCGTGCCGCCGCCCTCCGGAGCGATTAGTCGCCTATTAGGCTGTGTTGGTATCCTGTCTCTCAATTAAAATCATCCTCTCCTGAATAAATTTCTCCCGAGTATATAAACCCGGCTATCATATTATTTATTAGCAAATACATATCCTCTAAAATCCGCTCAATATCATTCATTTTAGAGTATAAGTTTATCGGTATCTCCGGCGTGTCCGGCGTTGTTGCCAACACCGTGAACGTCTCACGCAAAATATCAATTTGATTTAAGATACTCTGAATATCAGCCATTCTGGGGACGTCACTTTTAAGCCAATCCGTTTTCGGCTGTATGCTTATGACGTACCCATATTGCAGTAAAAGATTTTGCAGGATTATCATGTTTGAGCCTACACGGTTGAGGTCGCTCGCGTTTCTCGCTCCTTTTAAGCCCGGCATGTTCGGGTTTCTTTTAGCGAATAGCGCGTCCGTCAACGTTCGGTCGGTTATCCCCGTCACCCAGCCGAACGTCAAAATCTCGTTAAACACCGACGACAGCCCCAGCGAGTTATACGCCGTTATAAAAACGTGGTAGGTGTTGTCTGCGCTTTTAGGAACGGTCGCCCGCCACATATTGGCTCCGACGTAGTTAAACTCCGTCGCCACACCATTGACCGTTGCCGCCAAATAAGAAATATCGGGTCTTAAATATATTGATATTTCCTGCGTCATTTAGCTCACCACCACGGAAATGTTAAGCGTTTGCCCCGAATCAACGGGGTTAGGCGATAACGTCACGGAGCTGAACGCCGGTACGCTTGTATCGAGCGTGACATTTATAGTTTCAGCGGAAACACGTCCTACAAGGTCCGTCGCCGTAACGACGATAACGTTTTCGCCCTCTTCAAGGGTCACCTGTTTAGAAAAGTTCCCGCTCTCGTCAACGGTAATGCTGCCCACATCAACCTCATTAAGCGTCGCCGTTACCGTTACGCTCGTTGATGTCGCGTCGTTGGTGTAGCCCGAAATTGTGCAGCCGGATTCGGCGGTAATGTCGCCGTCGCCGGGCGTGGTAACATTGATTTCTGGGTCTGTCGTATCAATCGTAAAAGTCCGTGATTTTTCCGTCGCTTCGTTCCCGTCATTATCGCTGACATTCACGGTAAAAGTGTGGCTCCCGTCCGATATAGCCGTTTGAGGCACTAAAGATACGCTGTACCCGTTCGTGATAGCGGTAATCGTCATGCCCGCGGATTCCGAATCGTAATGTGTACTGTCTATTGCGAGGTCAAGCGTAGAAATGTCAATGCCGGAGCCGTTCGCCTCGTCGACAAGGTTCGCCGTAATTGTCGGGGTTGAATTGTCAAGATACGCGCCATTGCCGGGCGCAGTCAGTGTAATAACGGGCGCAATTGTCTCTTTAACCTGTAATTTTAAATCGTCGCCAACCGTCGGGTCCGAAGTATCAGCGGTAGCCGTCGTTCCTGCCGTATTAGTCGCCTCCGCCGTACACGCGTAAACGTGGTTCGGTTGATTGTAGGAGCTGACGGAAGGCGCGGTAATCTGCGCTTCGTAGGCTCCCGTCGTTTGATTCTTCGCCAAGCTGTACCAGTTGCCATTTATGCTGATTCTAACTGTTGATATCGCCATATTTAACTATTCTCCTCTCCTGATATTGCCTCATTGGAAAACACATTTATAAAATCTATCTGAACCTCCGTAACCGCAACGGAAACGGTTAAAAGCTGTATAACATTGCACGGATTAGGGGTAATGCTGACCGCGCTTATTTTGGGCTTATCAATCAACATTACCGACAATCCTCGCTTTCGCACGGGAGCCTCTGATGTCAATATCCAGCTTCTCTATCGTCCCTGTTATCGGCTTCCCGTAAGTTTCTATTTGCGCTACATATCCCGGCTCGAGGTCGTCCAACCGAACGTCGCTTTCAATCTGCGCCCGCTGCTTGAGATAGCTGAACAATTTATCAAGCAAACCTTGCGCATTCGTCTGATTCACCAACGTACATTTGTCAAACACGCACACATTCTCAATTTCCCCCGCGTTTAGTTCGTCTCTCGCTGTATATCTGACCTCATTCGCCTCATACTTGTTGCCCGTTATAACTACCTCTCCCGGCGTTGAAACGCTGACCCTCGCATAATTTACGCCATACTCCAAGATGTCCGCCCCTGTAATGCTTAAACCGGTATAAGGCTCCGAAAATTCCAGCGTAAACTCACCGGTCGCTAAATTGCCTTTATAGGCTTCGCTTGTCTCGCTGTCAACGCTATAATCAAAAGCCACAAGGTCAAGCCCGGAAAAATATGTCGTAGGTTGAATCTGCCCGCCTTGATAGATTTTCTCTTTAGGTATGCTAAACTGCGGTGTCGTATCTCGTGGATATATCCAAACGTAATTTCGGCGTGAGGTATCGGCAACCGCGCCCATCGCGAAACAAATTTGTTGCAACGCCTCGCGCGCCGTCATTATAGGTAGGTAGCCCGTGAGCGTCTGCCCTTGCAGCTCCGCGTCCAGCACAAAACCGATTAGCCCCGTCGGGAAACAAAGGCTGAATAGCTTACCTAAAAGCTCGCTTACGTCCTTGTTGTTATACATTCCGCCGTAGAATCTGTAATTATCCATAACGCCGATTGCGTCTACCAGCTGAAAATCAAACACCGTGCCGTTGTTCTGGCTATCCTTCCAAGTGTCAAGAAAAAACACGCCAAACGGCGCGTCGTCACCTTTAACTGTCATCATTTGCTGCTTCATAAGCATCTGGTCAGCGGCGTTTCCCGTTACTATCGAAAACTCCGGGTCGTGCGTTTTAACCTTAAAACCCAAGGTATTTACGCTGATAATATCACTTATCGGGTCAATTTCCTCTAAGATGTTAGCTGTATCGATGTCGCGGTCCTCAAACACCTTCGCCACTCCAAAATCAATAGCATATATCTTTGCAAATCTATATGGGACATTGGTCATTAAAAGCTCAATTTTAATTCGCCTGTAGTCAATTACGCTCTCTTCCACCGCGCAAACAACTTTCGTATTCGCATACTCGCCCGTTGCAAGAATATTATCGGCGGCGTCATACCAAGTAACCCTCACAAGGCTTGCATAATCAGTGGAATAGGGGTAGAAGTAAAGGGTGACGCCTAAGCTTTTATGATTGCTCCCGAAGGTGATATCTATCGTCGGAATTGGCGTGAACGCGCCGTCAATATCGCTTAACGTCGCACTCCACCAGCCCCAGTCAAGGCTTTCCGCGTCGTCCGGGAACTCGTCCATAACGCCGTCTAATACGCTGTAATTTTCCTCTAACGTCATGCAATTAGGTCCCGGGTTTATGCCGTCCTCGTTGAACAACGCAATATCACTCCAAGGCTCCTGCTCGCTGACCGCGAATGCCGCGTCGTTCTTAGCCGCCGGGTCCACCTGCTTGAAGTCTATCTCTACTTTCATACGTTGTACGCCTCCTTAGCAATAAATTTCACCTGCCAAGAATCCGTATAGATTTTGTCACCGCGGTTTTGATTATAAGGTTTTATATTTCCGGGAACCGCGTACATGTCCTGCGTCAAGCCGTCGCCCGTGGGCAACGTAAATTGTACGGATATAAAGTCCGTAATCCCCAAGCTCATGACCTTATTGAACAAGCCTACAAAGTCAACGCTTTCACTATTAGCGAATTTCCTCACGCCAAACGTAACGTCTACATTGATAATCGTGCCTTGCGGGTCACGAAACATCGCCCAGCCCACCGACTGCATTCGACCCGTGCCGGAGCCGTCCAGAATCTGCGGTGTTATCGCGTAGTCTATAATAGGGACGTTGTATTGACGCCCGTCAAGCTTGACCGTTATCATGCAAACACCACCCTATTAGATATTCTCCGCCCGGTGCGCCTGTCCTCCGCCTCAAATTGCGGCTTCAGCAAGCGGACCAGCTCGCCCGACGTCCCCTCAAATCTGACAATTATTTCCATAGCTCCGGCTCCGCCTTGCTCCTCCATAACCTCCGTCAACGCCTGTTTTATCGTATCCAGCGGAGCCTCTATGTTTGTCCCTTGTCTCTGGTCGCCAAGCACCGCCAGAAACTCCTTGTTAGGCGGTATCACTGCGCCCGTTGCAAAACGCGGAATATCTATCTCCGAGCTTGAACCGCCATCAGAATAGTAATTATTTACAATGTTTATACGAATGTTCTCGCAAGCGATTTGCACTTCATGTAGTTTCCACCAGATATTGCTAAATTTTTCGCTAACCATATTAAAGCCTTGTTTGGTTATTTCCGATAATGACTTGAAACAATTTTGCACGATAGATATAAAGTTTTGTGAAATTGCCACTAATCCACTAAAGCCGCTCTTAATTTCCGATTTAGTGTCGTTTAGCTTCACGTCAGTGATTCCGCTCAATATACCCAAGTCGTCCGATAGCGTCGTAAGCCCTGTTTCAGTTGCAACCGCGAGTTCCTCAAATTCCTCTTTAGGCAACATATTAGAATAAACGTCAGTCAGCTCATAGTCAAGACCCAATTCGGTAATTTTAGCATTGCGCATTTGTTCAAGTTCTGCCGCAAGCTTTAAGTTCCCCTCTAATGCGGCTTTATTCATTTCTTCCGCATAATCCACTTGCGGGTCAATAATTATTTCCTCGAATGTTTCTTGTATTTTTTCAGAAATTCCTTCTGCAATACCTACAATTCTATCAGTCTTATTCTCTAAACCTACGGCAACTCCCTCGCCAAGTTGCGCGCCTATTTCATCTCTAAAAAGGGTAGACGGAGAATGTATGCCGAAAAAGTTTTTGATTCTGTCAACAACTCCATTGAAAAATTCTTTTATTTTATTCCACAGCCATTCCCTGGCGTCATGTATACCGTTCCACAATCCCTTGATAAGATTTAATCCCGTTTCAGCCATTTGCGGAACTGCTTGAATAAAACTAGATACGATTGCAACTATAATTTTCGGTATTGCGTTGATAATCTCATGAATAATTTTGGGCAAGTTGGTTATAAGTGCTACAAACAAGTCAATACCCGCTTGTATAATTTTAGGCGAATTATCTGCCAAAGCATTGGTAATTCCTAATATAATTTCAGGTATTGCCTCGACAATCGCCGAAATAATTTCCGGCAACGCCTCTACTAGCGCAACTAACAACCTTAAACCTGTATCTATAATTTGTGGTATCGCCCCTATAAAAAAGTTTATAGCCGCCGTTATAACCTCGGGCAACGCCTTTACAATCACCGGGATTGCATTCAATAGTCCTTGTGTCAATGCTACTATTATATCTAATCCCATTTGCAAAAGTTCTGGCATTTTTTGCATAAATAAAGTTGAAAATTGCCATAGAATCCCAACAACCGCAGGTGCCAACATCGGCAAACTTTCTACAATCCCGTCAATAATTCCTTGCAGTATCCCCTCCGCCGTATCAAACAAGTAAGGCAACATATTTGATAATCCGCTAAGTGCTTTCCCTAGTATATCAAAGATTGCCACTACAATGCCTACCCAATTTATACTTAAAAAGAATGTTTTTATGTCCTCTCCAATTTTCGCCCAATCGACCTCCGCTATAGCTGCCCCTATTGTTGATAACGCTCCAAGAATCCCGGTTGATATTGTTTGACCGATTGTCACCCAATTGATATTTCCGAAAAATGAATTTATCCCTGTCCCAATTGTCAATCCAAAATTAACCCAATCAAAATTTGTCACAAACCCATAAGCTGTATCAAACATTGACATTATCCAAGCCGCTAGAGTTGCGCCTAATAAAGCCCAATCTATAGTCGTTATCATGCTATTTAGTCCTGTTGCTATTGCTATCCCCCATGCCAACCAATTGAACGTAGTAAGGAAATTATAAGCGAATGTTAAGATTGTATTTATGCCGTTTCCTAAAGTCGAGCCAATAAGAGACCAATCAATGCCCGCAACCGCGCCATTCAAAAAAGCCGCTAATTCCTGCGCATAAGTAGTCGCCCAAGTCTGTATTTTAACCCAATCTATTTTTGCTAAGCCCTCATTTATCTTCTGCCCTAACCTTTCTCCCAACCCGTAAAAGTATTCCAAATCAGGCGTAATGCTTTTTAACCTTGACACAAACTCGTCTATCCACGAAGTATCTACTTCCGTTTCGCCAAATACCGGCTCAATAGTTCCTCCGGGACCGGCTGAATCAGCCGCACTTGCTGTATCTTGTGCTAATTGATTGATTTCGTCAAATGTGGCAAGGACGTTCTTTGCTTCTTTACCTGTACCTTTTGTTGCTGTACCTAGTTTGCTCATGCTCTTTGCGGCGTTCTGTGAAGCTTTAACGGTCTTTCCAAATAGTAATGACGTAAAGGTCGCCAGATACGCTGTAGCCGTTGCTAACCACTCTACAAGAATAGTTAGCGCGGGTATTATCGCTTGCAAAATAGGTTGAAAAGCTGTCGCTAAATTGCCCTTAACTTGCGCAAAGGCATTAGCAAACGCTTGATTTTCCTTTAAGGCTAGCCCAAGATAATCTCGAAAATCCTTCAATGCACTTCGCAAAAGGTTGAAAACCAATACCGCTACTGCTAAGCGTTTTATGCGGTCTATCATTTTTGAGAAAGATTTGGTTAGCCCATCAGCATTTCTGCCCGTTTTGCTTAATCCACTCCATAGTCCTTTCAGTTTGCCTATTGCGCCGCCTATAACAGTGCCTACTTTTGAAAGTCCGCTTGCTAGATTCTTCATAGCATTTGAGCCTTTTACCCCTGTTTGTTCAGCCTTTGAACGCATTTCGTCAAGTTTAGTAACCGCCACTTCTAATTTTGATTTTAGGTTCTGTGCTTCGTCCGTCATTTCCGGGGATAGTTTAATGCCTTTAACTGCGTCTTGTAACCCTCTTGCTTTAGCTTCAAGACTCCTGAACTTCTCCCCGGTCTTTTCCATTTCAACGTCTAGCCGTGCCAATTCTTCTGTGTCCTCCGGCGAAACAAACTGCTTGCCGCCGCCTAAATCTAGTGCTTTAGCTTGTATAGCCTCCTGACTTGCCAATAGCTTATTAAATGTCAGCTCCGTCTTATCAATTTCTTTTTGAATTTTAACAAGCTCATTTTCCGCTGTTTGCAACGCTTTAGGAGAGGATTCGCCGGATAACATAGCTTCATATTTTTGTTTTAACTCGTCAACTAAATTTTGCTGCTTCATAATAGCCGAAGATGTCTTTTCAATTGGTGCGGTTGAAAAAGCTTTTGTTAAACTGTCACCCGCGTTTTTAAGGGCTAATTTTATGCCGCCCAGTCCTTTTTTGAAACCGCGCTCGTCAAAAGACGTATCTAGTATAATCGTTGCGTCCGCCAAATCCATTCACCTCCTCGCTACAATAATTTCCGCATTAAAAAACCGCCCTGTTAGGACGGTTTATTTATGTAGTGTGTTTTACTGCCTTAAGGGTGCGCCAACGTTGTCTCGAAATGAACCCATGCAAATTGAAAATATGTCTGCAAACCACCCAATAAAACATAGTCCGAA
>JAISFC010000037.1 GCA_031263785.1 Clostridiales bacterium
TTCCAGCCAGATCCAATCGGACGCGCGTCCGTCAGACGCGATTATTCTCGCCTGCATCGAATTGCTTTCTTCAACATAAAGTCCGACAATTCGCACCGCACCGCCGCCATATGGCACGATGGATATGCCGCCAAACATCGGCGCTTCGGTTGAACGCGATGGAATATTTACCCGAACAAATTCGTCCGCCCCTTTGCGTCTCACATATATCGGCGTTGCTCCGCCTCCGAAATCTTTAATCAGACCCGCCCTTGAAAACCCTTCAAACGCGCCTAAATCCTCTGTGCCAAGCGGCGCAAAGGCGCTCGACAGCGACCACTCCATGGTTTGATGGTCGTATGCGCCCGCGCGGAATGCCTCATTTATGTAATCTATGTCAGCCGCGCTTATAGTCAGCGATTCCGGTGTCGGGTCGGGTGGTGATTCCGGCGTCGCCTCGGGAGTTGCTTCGGGTGTTGCTTCGGGTGTTGATTCAGGCGTTGATTCGGGTGTTGCTTCAGGGGTTGTTTCAGGCGTTGTTTCGGGTGTTGATTTCGGTGTTGCTTCGGGTGTTGCCTCGGGAGTTGCTTCGGGAGTTGTTTCGGGTGTTGCCTCGGGAGTTGGTTCCAATGTTGGGTCAGATGTCGGTTCCGACGTCGGGTCAATTATCGGCTCGGATGTTGGAGCAACTGTCGGTGTCGGCGTTGGCGTCGGGTCAGGCGTCGGCGTCGGTGTCGCAATCGAAGGCTCAATTCCCCGCATTATGCCGCCAGCAGTGGTGTTTATGGCGCTCCTCGTTTCTATTTTCGGAGGCTGCTTTACATCCTCGCTCACACTCACAAATCCCGGCGAATTTCCGCTTATAACCGCCCCGTTCGCGCGCACCTCCACGCTCCCTATTTTGCCCCGATTCGTCAAATAAACTCCGTCATGCGCTATTATCACCCTGTTCGCCGTCGCGCCGTCCTCGACAATCAGGCGCGCGCCCCTCGCCATAACAACGTCGGCAATCACAGTTTTTCCGCTTATAATGACGCTTTCTCCGCCTCGCACCAGCACCTTACCGCTTATGTTCAGATTGCTCAGCCTAATCTCGTCGCCGACGCCCTCCGTAATCACGATATTCCCGCTTATATCCACATTTTCCGGCGCGGAAACACCCTCATTTATAATTATGACGCCCTCTTCGGGCTTTCCGTCCAACGCTTGCCGCCCCATTTGCGGAAAAATGCCGAAAACATACGTCTCAATCAGCTCGGCAAAATCCGCTCTCGTCAGCTCGTTAAAAAAATCAGACTCCACGGGCAGCCGCTCAAAGCCAAGCAATTCGCGAAACAATCTGTCCGCTTCCAGCCGCGTAACGCCGTCGTCCGATTCAAAATTCTCGATATTTATGATTCCCGCCGATATCGCGCCGCCGACCGCGCGTTCGTACCATTTTCCGGTAATTTTCCTAAATATATCGTCCTGCAAACTCGCTTCCACAATCGGCGAATCGTACCTCATAATGCGGTTAATCACTTCCAACATTTCCGCTTGAGTGAGCTTCGCGTCAGGGCGAAACTCCTGCTCGCCGGGACCCTTTGAATACCCGCAAAATATATTATATGACGTCCACTTTTTGATGATACTCTCCGCCCGATGCCCGCTTATATCGGTGTATTCAACCCCGGACGCGTTGCCCGCCGCCCCCGATACGCTGACGCTACTCACAACAAACACAACCGACAGCACCGCCCCAAGCAAACGCTTAACCACAATTATCCCTCTTTCCCTCCCCCTAACCTTGATACTAACACACTATTTTTCCTTTGTCAATACCTTTTTTGAAAAAAATCCGTTCAATTAATTTCCTTTTCCATAAACACTAACAAATCTTGTATCTGCTTTAACTTGCCGTCATCATCGATAGAAAATAAATTGCGTAATGTCGGAATATCAAACATGGGAATTTCCACATATCCCATTTTGGCGTATAACGCCCTTGCACCTGCGGATTTCTTCCAAGTGTCAAGCGTCAATTTCTTATACCCACGCTCTGCTGCGATTTTCTCGAGTTCAATCATAAGCATTGTGCCGATGCCTTGCCCGCGATAAGCCTCATCGGTATAAACCCGAGCGACTTCCGCAGAGGTTTCGCCCGATTTTTTCAAAGAAGCGCAAGCTATAGGTATTTTGCCGTCATAAACCATTAGAATATCGTGCAAATTCGCTAATCCCGCAAGGGCAGTAAAACCCAAATTTACACGCGCGGGGACTATATTATTTTGAAATTCATCTAATTTAACACATAGATCTTGAAAATCTTTATTTTTGTAATCGACGTAAACTACGTTCATCATCTCTAATTTATCCATGCCGAACCATTGCCTCGCGTTATTTGGTTGCAAATATTCTTTACCGCTTCAAATTGCGTTTTGTCCTCTAATTGCTTATCAAAAATCAAGTCATTTCCCGTAAAAATAAATAGATGAGTCGTGTATTCATTATAAAATTCGTCATCCACATCCATGGGAATCGTATCATAAGTAGAAACGTCAATCCCTTTGCCGTAATATTGCTCTACGTCGATTCCATAATAGGTTTGGGCAAGCTCTTTTAGCGACATATCAAGACCCTCTAATTTCAGGTCTTTTTTCAAAGTGAAATTCCACCCCGCGCCACTATCTACAATAAGTTTCCTGCCCTCATTTGCGATAATACCACACATAATTTCGTAGCGAAGGTCGGGAGTAGTTCTATATTGTTCAAGCTTAGCGGGTATTTCAGCAACGTTTTCGGCTTTGTATAAAGTAGAACTGTCCATCTCGCCGCTATTTGTTTGCTCCAAAATCCACTCGCTCGTGGGATAGCCCTTAACCTCGTGAATGCTTATCCCGGAATCGTCATAAATATACCCAATCTGCTTTCCGCGCAAAGAATCAGCATTATCACCGAACGCGTAATATTTTATTCCGTCCATCTCGTAATGAACTCCGTTGTCCTCCGTGATTCTCGTTACATTTGCAAGAGTTCCCGGCGTCCCGCAAGCGGTCAGAGACAGTGCAAAAACTATCACAATAAGATAATTTAACGCTTTTTTCATATTAACACTCCATTCTTAATTATGGGTTGACAGGCAAGAATCCTTTTGCCTTCATTGCTGTTTTTCCCTGCGAGGAATTTATAATACTTATCAATTGAGTGGCAAAATCGCTGTATGATGCGGTCGGGGCGGTGATATATAGGGTTTTATAAAAAGAGTAAGCGGCGTCCGAAATAGATTTGTTCTCTAATTTCAAGGCATGCGACCCATAAACTTCAGCTATATCATGGACGTTATTGAAAGTAATAGCGCCGTCATCCGCCATGAAAAAATTATCCAAATAGTTAGAGTCAGAATCAAAATCAAGATAAGCATAACGCCGAGTAAAAGTAATATCAGCCGATATATTTAAAAACTTTTTCAATTTTGCGTCATCGCCGTCAAACAGATAGACACGAATGGGAACATTACCGCCATTTAATTGATTCCAGTTTGTGTATGTTCCGTCAATTATAGATTTGAATTGCTGCTGCGTTATTGTGGTAACGCCGACATCGCCATTTACGGATATAACATATGGTTCCTTTGCAACGGCAGTTGCGCCCGCGGGCAATGCTGCAACGAACGCGTCGGCTGATCTAATTTCGAGCCCGCCGATTTGATTGTCGCTTGAAGTGAGCGAATCCGATAAAGCTTGCGAAACATTCGGAATAATCGAATTAACAATCGAAAAAGCAAACAATGAATTATCCGCCTTAAAATATTTATAAATATTATCCAACGAAGAAGTCGGTTGTGCCGTCGGAGTAATTGCCGCGCCTTTGGGATTGGGCAAAACTTTACTTTGGTTGCTTCCTAACTTGACATATCCGATATCTTCGGCTATCTTTTGACCGTTTGCGCTCAACGCGTATTGAACAAATGAACGGGCAAAACTATCCTGCGGCTGAGCGGATTTAAATACGGCATAGTAAGGCGTTATATTCGGGTATGTTCCGTTTTCTATATTCGCGTTTGTCGGCTCAACTCCGTCAAGAGATATAACTTTCGTCTTATTATTCGCATACATATCGCGGGCATAATATAAGTAGGAATAGCCAATCCCCAAATCATCGTCGGAAATAGAATCAATCAGCGTATTCATAACCGCTATTTGATATTCAGGACCCAGCACGGCTGAAATGGGAGTATTACCCATAAAATCAAGCATACCGTCTTGCGAGCCGCTCCCGGCGTTTCTTTGATATGGCGCAATCATCATATCGGCTTTTGCCCCTTTGGCGGATACTTTATGATTTTCATTGGTGTTTTCATCCCAATAATAAACAAGATTATAAGAATTAACACTGTCGTCCCATGTGATATCATCTTTTGTTAAACCGAATGCGCCCCATGTATTAATTTTATTAGAATATATGTCTTTCACATTTTGAGCAGTCAAGTTTTGGATAGAATTGCCGCCATTGACAAGAAACACAAACGCATCATTCACGATAGGCACAATGGTTAAATCCACACCTTTGGACTTTGCATACGCTAAATTTTCGTCTGACGGATAGGTGACAATTGCAAGGTCTTTCCCACCGTCGATGACAGCTTTTGTTGATTCGTAGGTTTTATTGTGCTTAATAGCTTCCGCGGCAATATTTGCGTCTGTGTTGAGCAGTTTTGCGGCTAATGCCTCGGTCAGCGGCTCCGTAACGGTTGAGCCGTCGAGCCTCGTATATAAATCCTGCAGGGTTACCTTATATGTTGACAGCGGAACCGACGTTTCGCCACCGCCGCCACCGCCTGACGGCGAGGAGCTTGAGGATGGCGTCGGAGCAATGGTTGATTCCTTATATGTAATAGTTTTTTTGCAAATAGCCGCGCCTTCCGCACGAGTCAAATTCCCTTTCGCGCCGAATGAGCCATCGGGGTAACCGTTTAAGATATTGCTCGACACCATCGCATAAACAGCGGATTTGCCATATTCAGGGATTGAAGCGTCATCGACGAATTCGGTGGCAGTCCCTCCATCAACAATTTCAATCCAACGTGTGACCATAACGCAAGCGTCAACACGGGTTATAGGCTCATCCGCGCCCAAATAATCGGACCAAATCCCATTAATCAGACCGTTAGAATAAGCTTGCAAGCATTCGGAGTAATACCATTTGTCGGGCGTGACATCGCTAAAAGATGACGTTTTAAGCGGCTGATTGGCTTGTGGGAAGGCTTTATTGAGAATGGTAACCATTTGAGCCCGCGTAATGCTAAGCTCAGGCTCAAACGAGTCATCAGACATACCGTTAATTACGCCTCGCTCAGCCAAATCTAAAATAGCTTCTTTTGCCCAATGGTTATTTACGTCAGAAAAATTCGGAGCCTCATACGCTTGATTTTTAGGTATAAAAGCCACTAACATGCAAAAAGAAAGCATAAAAGCAATACATTGTTTAAAATTTGACTGCATAATTTTTAAACTTTTCATGGCAAACGCTCCTTAGTTTTTAATTTTTCTTATCAATTAAGCAAATCTATTTTTTTAACGGTTATGGAATCGGCGGTTCCCTGCTCATATTCAATTTTGACGCTGCTGCCCGCTTTTAATCTTACCTGTTTGGGATTATTGACAATCGACGAAACATAAAAATTATTATCGCCGTTTAGTGAAAAGTAAAAATATGTGTTGCCGTCGACAGCCGCGGAATATACTTCCGACACGATGCCTTGTTTTGTCAACACTTGTTTGGGAATTTCGGGCAAGATTAGTTTCCGGTACTTATCAAAAGCTTCTTGCAGGCTGTCGGCTTCGGTAGCCTTTGTGAAATTCGCCTTATTTACGAAGGCATATTTGCGAAAAATGCCTTGCGAATCGTAAAGAGGCATATAATAGGTAGAAATCCCGTCGATGTTCACTAATTTAGGCGGAACCGCGCGATACCCAAATTGCTGGACCAATCCCTGCGCCGAACCCTGTGCTGAGGATTCTTCCGCGCCGGGGTCATCATAGTAGGAAATTTCGCCCGTCCGCAAATTCGCCATGATAAACCCAACATTCGATTCATCGCCTCCCACGGAAGTAATGCCTGTAATCATAAAAATGTCGTTGTCTTTTGCAATTGTACTGTACTGATTATCGTCATAGCTAAAGGATGTGTTCCTCATATCTTGCTTGCCGAAGTTGAAATAGCCGTGAACGTAATTGTAATGCCATTGCGACATTTCGTTGATATCATAAACGGAATAAACGTGGTCCACCCATTTAGGTACACTATTAATATCCACATATTGCGTATCCCCTGTGGTCGCGTTGCAAAGAACAGCGCCGCTCACCGCCATCGCCCCGAACATACCCGCGTTTGAAGTCTTCGTAGGGACTATGTAATAAGGATAGCCGTCGTCGTCTAGCTCAAACTGAGGCTTCCCGAAAATAAGGGTTGGATGGCGGAAACGCAAGTGGCGTATTAAATTATCGTTGAAATAAGCGGATGGAGCGTATTTAATGGGCTTGTTCCCCAACTCTTGCAACGAAGACGTCTGATTAGTCACGTTCACGGAAAGATATGCGGGAATACCGTCTTTTTTGTTGTTCAGATATTTAAAGAAGCTGCCATATTCAAGGGGCGTAACGCGCAGCGAGGTATTGTTTAAATATATTAGATTGTATTCGTTATTAACCTCAAATTGCGAAATGTATTTCTGCGCCATTTGACCTAAAATTCTGTCACCGACGCGAGAGGACGATTGCATGGTTAAAATGTCCAATTCATTGACTGATGCGATAGGCGGAAACGCGTCCGACAGTGTACCTTTGTTTGATATATCGGCAACATTGCGATATTTTTGAGAATTTAGCACGGGGCTGCTAAGTACAGCGGCTATGGTGAGCAATGTAAATATAAAAGAGAGAGAGTATAAAATGTTTTTTTGATATACAGACGTTATTTCCCGGGAAAATTTTATAATAATTATGAAAGACGCAATTGTCAGCGTTGCGAGCGCTATATAAAAAGGCAGGGCGGCTATGATGGGCAATGCTATAATTGTGATGATAATTAATTGTGCGGATTTTTGAGTTTTTGTTTTAGAAAAAATCCAAAAGTAAATGAAACCGGTAACAGTCCATATTGCTATAATCGTAATCAGAAAAAGCCAAAACCCCATGGAGTGTACATTTATAGCGGGCAGCGTGAAGTAATAAACCCCGAAGCAAATCAGCAAATTCAGCGCGGCGTAAATTGTTCTTTTAAGCATAAAATATCACTCCTTATTTTAGTGTCAGTATATCATAAGCAAAAAAAGAATGCAAGCAAAAAATGCAAACGGAAAATTTTTTTCAAAAAAGGTATTGACAAAGGGAAAATAGTATGTTAGTATCAAGGACAGGGGGAGAGAAAGAGGGATAATTGTGGTTAAGCGTTTGCTTGGGGCGGTGCTGTCGGTTGTGTTTTTTGTGAGTGGTGCCGGCGTATCTGGCAACGCATCCGGGGTTGAATACACGGATATAAGCGGGCATCGGGCGGAGAACATCATCAAAAAGTGGACGTCATATAATATATTTTGCGGGTATTTGGCGGGTCCCGGCGAGCAGGAGTTTCGTCCCGACGCGAAACTCACCCAGGCGGAAATGTTGGAAGTGATTAACCGCATTATGAGGTACGATTCGCCGATTGTGGAAGCGAGTTTGCAGGACGATATATTTAGGAAAATTACCGGAAAATGGTACGAACGCGCGGTTGGCGGCGCGATATCGGCGGGAATTATAAATATCGAGAATTTTGAATCGGACGACGGCGTTACGCGGCTGGAAGCGGACAGATTGTTTCGCGAATTGCTTGGCTTTGAGCGGCTGCCCGTGGAGTCTGATTTTTTTAACGAGC
>JAISFC010000044.1 GCA_031263785.1 Clostridiales bacterium
ACCATCAGCGGCGACGTGAATAGCATAAGTTTGCAGGGTCGAGCAATGCTCACGGGCAAGCAACGGACGCCCATTTCGGCGGTTAGCTACACCCCGAATCTAAGCAAAATCGACGCGGGTATTCGGGTCGAGATGTACGAAGTTGACGCCGTCGGAGATGTTGTGAAGCAAGTCGGGAGCGTGGCGTACACGCAAGAAATGAACATGACAGCCGCAATCGGCGACCCGACATCGACGTTGTACAACTACACGCTAAATATCCCACGAACGGTAGCAAACGACCTGAAAATCAGCGACCCCACCGGCTCCAGTCCGAAATACATGCTCCGATTCTCGCGATTCGGCGATAATGGCGGCAGCGTGGTGGGAACGGTCCGCGAGGAAAGCTACCTTTGGGCGGACATCTACCTCGACGGAACGGCTGTAAATACAGGGACAATCGACGAATCCACACCTCTGACCGTCGGCGGCACGGCGTACTTATATGCGGGCGCGTTCTACTTGCCGACAGCGGAAAAGTTCGCCATAACAGCGTCGGATTTAAATACAATCAAAGGTCAGGTTGGCAATGCCGACATCACGGGTGTCACAACAATTTACAATATCAATGAATATTTAGGCGTCGACGCGGCTGATTACACAACGGTATTACGATATGTCGGAAAAACTAAGCTTCAAGCAATTTCGTTGGCGGTTAATAATTAGAACGATAATCTAATATACAAAAATGAGCGGTGTAAAAAATTTGCACCGTTCTTTTTGCGTTCAACACACTGAATCTATTGACTATTTACGCCATTTGTATTACTTTAGAAGAGAAAAATAAATTAGACGCGGTATAAAACATGTTGCGTCGGAAAAGAGGAGTGGTAAAAATGGCAGTAATAAGCAAAAGTATCGCACGTGACGGGAAGATGACGTATCTTATCAAGGTGAAGGTGACGGAAGGGGGTGAAGGGTCGAACAGGAGCAGCATACGTTGCAAGACGTTTATTCCGCCGGAAGGTTTGTCCGAAAAGCAGGTCACAAAGCGGCTGGAGGAAGCGGCGGCGATGTTCGAGAATCATGTGAGGCTCAGCTACATACAGTGGGACGGGCAGGTTAAATTGTCCGAATATATGTCCTATTGGATAGATAACCGCAGTAATATCGCGTACAAAACGCGGGAGCGGTATTTGGGGATTATCGCCCGCATAAGCAAGGCGCTGGGGCATATTCCGCTGGAGGAGCTGCACGTGTTCCAAATTGAAGAGTTTTACAGGAGCTTGCAGGAGTGCGGGGCGAACACGCGGCATGATTACGCGGTCGCAACGAATTTGCGGGCTTTATTAAAGCGCAAACAAATAAGCGTCCGCGACTTGTCGAAAAACGCAAAACTCACGGAAAATACGGTTTATCAAGCGCTGCTGAAACGGCATGTTTCAATAAAGACGGCGAAGAAGATAGGAAAGGCGATTGGTGTATCCCCCAGCCGCCTTTTTTCTTTTTATGTCGACACGCAGGGGCTTACGGGGCAGTCGCTGGTGCATTATCACCGCTTGCTGTGCGCAATATTGGAGAAGGCGGTGCGCGAGGGGCTGATTGTGCGTAATATCGCGCGGGTGCAGGTTGACACGCCCAAAATTGGCAGGCGTGAGGCGGCGTTTCTGGACGATGTACAGGCGAAAGAGCTGGTGGAATTGCTGCTACTTGAGAAGAACATGCGCATAAGGACGGCGGTGCTGCTGCTGCTCACGAGCGGTATGCGTCGCGGCGAGATGGTGGGGCTCACGTGGCATGACGTCGATTTTGTGCATGGCGCGATTAACGTCAAGCGCGCGCAGCAGTTCCAAAAGGGGGAGGGGGTCGTGGACGTGCCGACGAAAAACCCTTACAGTGAGCGCACAATTCGCTTGCCGGACTTCATGATGGTGGAATTGGAGAAGTACATGGCGTGGCAGCGGCAAAATGACGCGTTGCTTGGCAGGAAATGGCAGGCGCAGGACAAGTTATTCAAGCGCATAAGCGGCGAGCCGATACACCCCGACACAATCAACTATTGGGTGAAAAAGTTCCGCACAAAGCACGATTTGCCGCGGTTTACGCCACACAGCCTGCGTCACACATTTGCCACGCTGCAAATAATGGCGGGGGTGAGCATACGCACGATTCAGGCGCGGATGGGGCATTCGCAAGCCTCCACGCTGCTGGACATATACGCGCACGCGGTACGCACGGCGGACGAGCTAGCCACCAACGCGCTTAGCGACATACTCATATCGGGGAAAACCCGCATGGAATTTGTTAGAGAAAAGGCGGAAGAAATGAAATTAGACGATTTTGCGGGAGAAAGAATATTTGCGTTCCCTCGCGCGTAGTTTTTGTTGGAGGGTGTAGAATGATTGAGATTAGGGAATATTCTTATGACGAGCTGGAGAAGGATATATACGTGTGCAAAAGCAGGTTTCCTTTCCTGGAGGTTGATTCGATAGGGCAGAGCGTGTGCGGCAGGGAGATATATTCGCTCACGCTGGGCAGCAAGGCGGCGAAGACGCATGTGTTTTTTAATGGCGCGCATCACGGCATGGAGTGGGTGACGTCGTGGGTATTGATGCGCTATATTGAGGATGTATGTGGAAATTTTGCGAAAAACAAGCCCATCGGCGATTACATTTTGCGGCAATATTTGCAAAATGCGCGGCTGTATTTTGTGCCGATGGTCAATCCGGACGGCGTAACCATTTCGCTGGCGGGCGCGGAAAAATGGCAGTCGAACGCGAACGGTGTAGACCTGAACCACAATTACCCCGCCGACTGGCAGCAGGTGAAGGACCGCCCCGGGAATACGCGATACGGCGGACCTGTACCCGCGTCCGAGCCGGAAACACGCGCGATTATGAAGTTTACCGAGCGCATAAACTTCAACCGTGTTTTCGCGCTGCACAGTCAGGGGGAGGAGATTTATTGGGATTTTAAGGAGATATACGTTCGGGGCGCGCGCGAGCTTGCGGAGAGGATGTCGGTGGTGTCGGGGTATGTGGTAAGCCGCCCTGAAGGCGTCTCGTCGTTTGGCGGGTACAAGGATTGGTTTATTCAGACCTTCCACCGTCCCGGGTATACCATCGAGCTGGGGAAGGGGGAAAATCCGCTGCCACTGCGTGATTTTGAGGGGATATACTCAAAAGCGCGGGAGATGCTGCTGCTGGGCGGGAAGGCGGAGGCACGCGCGACGGTTGACACAGCTAAGGATTTGTGATATACTGACCTCATGGATAGAGTTATTTTACATGCGGATTTGAATGGATTTTTCGCTTCGGTGGAATGTGCGCTGAATGCTAAATTAGCGTACAAACCGGTGGCGGTGTGCGGCGACCCCAATAAGAGGCACGGCATTGTTCTTGCCAAAAATGAGCTTGCGAAGGACTTTGGAGTGAAGACGGCGGAGACCATTTGGCAGGCTAAGCGGAAGTGCCCGAAGCTTGTGTTCGTGCCCCCGCGTTATGAGGAATATCGGAAGTTTTCGGCGAAATTCCGTGAAATTTGCTTGAGTTTCACGGATTTAGTCGAGCCGTTTGGGATTGACGAATGCTGGATGGACGTCACGGGGTCGGCAAAGTTGTTCGGCGACGGTCCCCAAATTGCCGATACGCTCCGCGCGGCTATACAGGAAAAGCTGAAAATAACGGCATCGGTGGGCGTTTCGTTTAGCAAGGCGTTTGCCAAATTAGGCAGTGATTACAAAAAGCCGAACGCAACCACGGTTATAAATCGCGAAAATTGGCGGAAAATTGTGTGCCCGCTTCCCGTCGGCAGACTAATGTTTGTCGGAGGGAAAACGAGCAAAACGCTGAGCGAGATGCGAATAAACACGATAGGGGAATTGGCGGATTATAACAGGGATTTTCTGGAGCGGCGTTTGGGGAAGAAGGGCGGTCAAATCCACGATTACGCGAATGGACGCGATACGTCGCCCGTGTTGCCGTACACTCAAATACGGCAGGAGAAATCGATTGGCAACGGCGTGACTTTTGAGCGAGATGTGGCGGATTTTGACGATTTGCGCAAGCGCGTGATGCAAATTGCCGAAACGGTAGGCTTGCGCATGAGGACAAAAAGGATTAAAGCGACTATATTGCAGGTTTCCGTTAAGGATTCGCAATTTATAGCGCTTCAGCGGCAGCGCAAATTGGACATACCCACAAATTTGACGCGTGAGATTGCGAATATTGCGTTCGACATCATCAAAGAGAATTGGAGACAAGGGAAACCTATAAGAACCGTAACGATTACGGCAACCGGCTTAATGTCAGCCGACCAATCGGTTGTGCAGCTGTCATTTTTGGGGGAGGACGCCGCGCGCCGCAGAGAGGAAAGGCTGCAGGAGGTCGTGGATAAAGTGAATACATTTTCGACGATAAAATATCTGTAGTTTTAAAAGAAATATATTGACAGGCTTTAAATGTTGTGGTAGAATCATGGTATGAGATTGCGAATTGTGTTGTATTTTATCGTTACGGTTTTTCTTGTTATGGGTTTGTGGATTATTAAAGACCCTGTGGAATATGTAAAAAGCGGCACGGCGATGGATACGGTGGTGTCTATTCGGGTACGCGGTTGGGGCATGAGAGAGAAGGTCGAGGGCGCGCTGGAGCGCATTGCCGGGGTTGAGAGCCGCATGAGCAAAACGATTGCGTCGTCGGACGTTTCGCGCATCAACAACGGAGGGAGCTATTGGGGCGGCAGCGAGACCTTGCGGGTTATTAACCGCGGGATTTATTTTGGGGGCGAGTCCGGCGGAGTGTTTGATATTTCGATTGGTCCGCTCATGGATGTGTACGCGAGCAGCAACCCCTCAAAGGAGGATATTTCCGAGGCGCTTGCGTTGGTGGACTACAGTAAATTGGACCCGTCCAAGCCGATACCCAAGGGCATGAAGGTGGATTTGGGCGGCATTGCCAAAGGGTATGCGGGCGACGAAGCCGCGTTTTATCTGCGTCAAAACGGGATTAGTGACATTATAATCAGTTTGGGCGGCGATGTAATCACGAGCGGCTCGCGCACATGGAAGGTTGGGATTCAGAATCCGTTTGCCGAAAGCGGAGAAATAATGGGAACTTTGGACATAATAAATAAAAGCGTGGCGACGTCGGGCGCTTATGAGCGCGGAGCACATATTATTGACCCTCGGAGCGGCAAAGTCGTGGATAACGGCGTGGCGAGCGCGACTGTGATTGCGTCGACGGGAATGGACGCGGACGCGATGGCGACGATGCTTTACATATTGGGGTCGGAAGGGTTGCCTACGGTGGAAAAATGCGGTGGAAAAGGGATAGTAATCATGAATGACGGGGCTGTATACATGTCACAAAGCGTAGAACTCACCATTTCCAATAAAGCTTTCAAGAAGGTGGAGCTATGAAAACATATGATTTAATCGTAATTGGTGGGGGAGCCGCGGGCATGGCAGCCGCGGTTTATGGCAGGCGGGCGGGGCTTTCCGTGCTTGTCATTGAAGCGGTATTCCATGGAGGACAAGCTGCGGTCACGCCGGAAATTGACAATTATATCGGGTTTAGCAAGGGAATTTCGGGCGCGGACTTGATGGAAAATTTCCATGCTCACGCCACGCGTTTCGGCGCGGAATTCGCTTACGAGCAGGTGCTTTCGGTCTTGGAGGAAGAGGGCGCGATTAGGGTAATCACCACGCGAAACGAGTATAAAGCGGGGGCGTTGGTGATAGCGGCGGGGGCTGCACCGCGGCAGTTAGGCGTGGACGGCGAGGCGAAGTTTGTCGGCACGGGAGTGAGCTATTGCGCCACTTGCGACGGCACGTTTTTCAGCAAGAAAACGGTGGCGGTTGTGGGCGGGGGCAATACGGCGGCGGAGGATGCGATATATCTTTCAAAAATATGTGAGAAGGTGTACATGATTCATCGTCGTGACACGCTGAGGGCAGAGGCGGTAATTGCGGAAACGGCGCTTAAAGAGCCGAAAATAGAAATTGTTTGGGATTCGGTGGTAGACGAGATTCAGGGCGGGAAATCGGTGGAAAGCCTGAAAATACACAACGTGAAGACGGAGGAGAGCCGCGAATTGAGCGTCAATGGGGTGTTTATTGCGGTGGGAATTCGCCCAAACACGGATATTTTTAAGGGCATAGTTGACATGGACGAGCATGGGTTTATTATAACGGATGAGTGTATGCGTACGCGGAGCGAGGGACGTATCGCGAAGAGAATTTACGCGGCGGGCGATGTGCGGGCGACACCTTTGAGGCAGGTCATCACGGCGGCGGCGGATGGAGCTATAGCGGCGTATTATGCTAATAAAGCGATAGGGGTGGTGTAAAATGTTTTCGCAAGAGGTGGAAATAACGGTGCCGGTGGGGCTTCACGCGCGTCCCGCGATGTACTTTGTGCAGAAGGCAAGCGAGTTCCGCTCAAGCATTTGGCTTGATTTCGATGACCGGCGGGTGAATGCCAAGAGTTTGTTGGGCGTGCTTTCGTTGGGCATTGAGCAGGGGGCAAAGGTTCAGATTATAGCCGAGGGGCAGGATGAAGAGACGTCGGTTATTCGGCTGGCAGGGCTGATAAAGTCCAACTTTAAAGAGGAATTGTGAACGAAATTAAAGAAAAGCTGAAAAACCTGCCTCAAGAGCCGGGCGTGTACATCATGCACGACGATGCAGGGACTGTTATTTACGTTGGCAAAGCGAAAAGCTTGAGGAATCGCGTTAGTCAATATTTTAATTCGCCGAAAAATCACACGCTAAAGACTTCGATTATGGTGCAGAATATCGACGATTTTGAGTATATCGTGACGGACACGGAGCTTGAGGCGCTCGTGCTGGAGTGCAATTTAATCAAGCGTTACATGCCGAAATACAACATACTTTTGAAGGATGATAAGGGGTATCCGTACATAAAGGTGACGGGCAACGAGCCCTTCCCGCGGGTGGTTATGGCGCGGCGTATTGAGCCTAAGATGGCGGCGGGGGTGCGATATTTCGGACCGTATCTGAACAACGGCGTGGTGTACGAAACGCTGGATATAATCAAGAAAATTTTTCAAATCAGGGATTGCGGCAGGAGCTTGCCGCGCGACATAGGCAAGGAGCGACCGTGCCTGAATTATTCGATAAAACAGTGCTGCGCGCCCTGCAACGGGTTTATTTCGCAAGAGGATTACGGGAAAACGGTGGAGAATGTCTGTGATTTTTTGAGCGGGAATTACAGGGAGGTTACGCAGCGTTTAGAGCGGGAGATGCAGGAGCTTTCGCAAAATATGGAGTTTGAACGGGCGGCGAAGAAGCGCGATAAGATTTTGGCGATAAACAAAATAAAGGAAAAGCAGAAGATAATCTCTACAAACCTTGATAATAAGGACGTTATCAGCCTTGCGCGTGAGGGGAAGTATACGTGCGTACAGGTTTTTTTTGTGCGTAACGGCAAGATGATTGGGCGCGAGAATTACTTCCTGAAGGCGGATGAGGGCGAGAAAGATGCGGAAATTATAGCGGATTTCGTTAAACAATATTACGCGCTTGCCACGGAAATTCCGCGCAGAATAGTGTTGCCCACGGAAATTGAGGATGAGGCTTTAATGGAGCAATGGCTGAGCGATGCCGCGGAGTCCAAAATAAGCATAATATGCCCGAAACGAGGCGTAAACACGGACCTCGTAAATATGGTGACGCAAAACGCGCGGGAGGCATTGCAAACGTGGCTAATTGACCAGAATGTATTCAAGAAAAAGGCGGATTCCCTGCTGTTTGAGGTAAAAGAGCTGCTGGGTTTGGCGAATGTTCCCATGCACATTGAGGCGTACGATATTTCCAACATCAGCGGCGCGGACAGTGTGGGTGTGCGCGTGGTTTTCCGCAATGCCAAGCCGCAAAAGGGCGATTACAGGAAATATAATATTCGGAGCGTCACGGAAAACCCCGATGATTACGAGTCAATTCGCGAAGTTTTGGAGCGGCGGGCGGCGCGGGGCTTGAGCGATGAGGAGCCTATGCCCGATTTGATGCTTATAGACGGCGGACGCGGGCATGTTTCGGCGGCGCGGGAGGTAATGGAAAAACAGGGGATAACAGTGCCTATTTTCGGTTTGGTTAAGGATGAAAAGCATAGGACCCGCGGGGTGACGACGGAAAAAGAAGAGGTTGCGCTGCCCGTTACGGGGAAGGTTTTCAGGTTTTTCACGCGGATTCAGGATGAGGTACACAGATTCGCATTGGCAAGCCATCAACAAAAGCATAAAAACAGCACTTTCGCGTCCGTCCTAATGAAAATCCCGAATGTGGGCAAGCAAAAGCAAGCGTTGCTATTAAAGGCGTTTGGCTCGTTGAATAATATAAAAAACGCGACGATTCAGCAGCTTAGTGAGGTAAAAGGCATAGACGCCAAAACTGCTGAAAATATTTATAAACATCTAAATAATAAGCTTACGGATTAATATTAACAAAAAAAGCGTACTCGCAGGATTTGATAAACTTTCAAACCGCCGGTACGCAAATTTTTTATATTAAACTTTTGATGTGAAGTTAATCGTGAAATTGTTCGTGCCGTCCTCGGAAGGCGTGGCGTAAGATTGCACATCCATATTAAATACCTCGGAAAACAGCTGAACCGGCGCGTAAAAGGTATCGTAAGCAATGCCTATGTTAGTCGGAAGGTCGATAATCGCGCCCATTATTGACACGAGATTTGAATCCTTTGTAATGGATGTGGTATCTGCGCCAAGCGCGATAATCCCGGTCAAAATGTCGTTATTAGTTGACGCGGTCAAGCTGCCGCCCTGCGTCTCCACCATATATTTCACCGGCAGTAAAATGCGGTCGTTATATATAATCGGCGGCAAAGTGGGGTGAAATTCAAGGGGGGCATCATTGATGCTAACGGAAATATTGCTGGGCACAGCCGCGGGGACGTCGCGGAACGACGGAAGCATTCTTGCGATGGGCAGCGCCTCGATGGAATATTGATTGGAAGCGGATAGCGTCGGGAAAGAGAAGGGCTGCACGGCATTGATGGACCTGTAAGATATATCGGCATTGACTGTGAGGGGCAGAAGCACATTGCGTCCGTTTGGTACGCCGAAGATTTTATTTTGCAGCTTATACATATCTATTTGCATGTCGAACGTGTGCTTTTTGGTGACAAAATTATTGTTATCTATTTCATAAACGGCGGTGGTATTGGTAAAATTAAAGACTTCGCTAGCGGATTTCAGGCGGGCAGACCACGTGTCGTCAATAGTGAATAGAGAGTTAGCAAGAGGGATTAAAAGGAACCTTTCGACGTCCGAATCCGCAAAATTTATTTTATAGCTTTTCGGCGTCAGGCGCGTCCAGGACAGCGAAGAAAAGAAGTCGTTAAAAGACGGAGCCTTTTGCCCAATCGCGCGAATGATGTAGTCCTTGACTATTTCATTTTCAGACAAGTCCAGCACAGCGTATTTGTCAAATGCCGACCTTGGCAGAGAAGCGGATATATCAGACGGCATATTGGCAAATTTATACGCCTGTACAAGCCGCATTTTAGGTATTTCTTTGGTAAGGTCCGCCAAATTATATAAGGTGTAGACGGTGAAACTATAATTATTATTCGATTTATCTTTAGAAAAAGAGATGGATACGTCGGCTTGAATAATACCCGTTTGTTTTGCCTTATCTTTATGGACTTTTCCGGTTATGGAAAAGCTGGAATTAGCGGCGTAATCGTAATAAAGATTATTTGACATGTCAAATTTATCCAACTTGTTTTCGTCAAGCGAGAACGCGAATCTAATAGAAAATTCATACGAAGACAGTGCCCTTTCCGCCTTAAAAGCGTTTTTTAACGAGAGGTCGCTAATAGTCCCGCACCCCGCGAGAAAAGCTACCAGCAGAAGCGGAACTGTAAAAAAACAAATTTTCCTGAAAAAATTCAATTAAATCACCTATATATATTTTACACTAAAAAATATTTTCTGTCAACCCCTTGCAAAAAAATTTTTTCTGTGATAGAATGACAAAGGGTGAGGACATGGGAAAAACGATGGTAATAGATGGAAACAGCATTATGAACCGCGCGTATTATGCAATTCCGATTTTGACGGGGAGCTCCGGGACGCCTATTAACGCGGTTATGGGCTTTTTGAATATTATGCTCAAAAATCTGGAGGAGTATGAGCCGGACTGCGTCGCTGTAGCGTTTGACGTCCACGCGCCGACCTTTAGGCACAAAAAATATGCGGAATACAAGGGTGAGCGTCGCCCCACGCCGACCGACCTTATTGCGCAATTTCCCGTGATTAAGCACATTTTGGGGGTGATGGGCATACAGACCCTTGAGGCGGAGGGATATGAGGCGGACGATATAATCGGCACTATTGCGGGGATATCAGCGGAAAACGGCGATGAGTGCCTGTGCTTGACGGGTGACCGCGACTGTTTGCAGCTGATAGATAAATTGACAAAAGTCGTGCTGATTATAACCAAGCCCGGCAGCAACTCGGAAACGCTAATCGGCGAAAAGGAGCTGATGGAGCAGTATGGTGTTACGCCGCAGGAATACATCGAGGTCAAGGCGTTGATGGGCGACAAATCCGATAATATCCCGGGGGCGCAGGGCATCGGCGAGAAGACGGCGTTCGATTTGATTAAGCAGTACCATTCTATAGAAGGAATTTACGCGAATTTGGGGGCGTTAAAGCCTAAACAACGCGAAAATATGGAGGAATTTAGAGATAAATGGGAAGAAAATAAATTTTTGGTGACTATAAACAAAAAGACGCCGATTAATTTTGAGCATAGACCGTTTAAATATGAGCAGCTTAGGGAAATGGCAATTTTAGAGGAGCTTAACCGAACGGGGCTTGTGTCGCTCCGAAAGAGATTATCGCGGGCAGTGGAGGACCAAATATCATGGTTTTAGGGGTTACGGGAGGAAGCGGAAGCGGGAAGAGTGATTTTTGCGCGTGTTTGGCGGAAATTTGCGGAGCGCATATCATTAACGCGGATTTTGTATACCACAGCCAGCTGGCGCGAAATGAGGAGATGCGCGGTGAAATAATGCAGGAATTCGGCACTCTTGACCACGTGGAGCTTGCGGAGGCGATTTTCAGCGATGCGGAAAAACGTGCTAAACTCAACAAAATAACTCATAAATATATAATTGAGGCGATTGACGAATTGGTTGCGCTTTACAAGGGCAACAGCGCGATAACGGTGATAGATGCGCCGCTTTTGATAGAGAGCGGCTATCAGGTTAAATGTGACTGTATTGTGGCGGTTTTGTCGGGGAGCGAAAAGCGGATTGTGCGGATTATGCAGCGCGACCGACTAACTCGTAAACAGGCTGAAAATCGGGTCAATTCTCAAAACAGCAATGATTTTTACAGGCAGCGCGCGGATTTTGTCATTGAGAATGATGGCAGCACGGAAAATTTACGGGCGGAAGGTGAACGGCTATTAAAGCGCTTAAATATACAATATTTGCAATAGTTCTGGCGGGCGTCACGGCGTACTTAATAGCGCGCATGTTGTTCCCGCTGGAATATTACGATATCGTGGAGGAAAACGCAAAAAAATGCGGTGTATCGCCTTTGTTAATTGAGGCAATAATTAAGGCGGAGAGCGGATTTAACAAAGAAGCCACATCCGCGAAGAACGCGCGAGGGCTGATGCAAATTCTTGACGGCACGGCGGAGTGGGCGGCAGGCGAAATGGGGATTGAAAACTTCGATATAGAGCGGATTTACGAGCCGGAGCTGAACATTAAAATCGGCACGTGGTATTTTGCGGGGTTCCTTTTGCCGAAGTACAAAAACGACGTGGAGCCGGCACTTGCGGCGTATAATGCGGGGCAAAATAATGTGGACAAATGGGAAAAAGGCGAAATTCGATTTCCGGAAACAAAAATGTACGTAGAAAAAGTGCAGCTGTATTATAAAATTTATAAAGCATTATATAAGGAGTGATTTGCATGTTTTGTCAAGAAAAAAGCGCGTATTTAAAGGTTGAAAAGAGTGAAACGGAACGGGCGAAAGTGTTTTGCGATGGGTACAGGGATTTTTTGAATCACGTAAAAACAGAGCGTGAGGCGGCGATATTTTGTGTGGAATATGCAAAAAGCCACGGATTCACGGAGTTTCGTGAAGGCTCCGATTACAATCCCGGCGACCGGGTATGCTTTATAAATCGCGGAAAATCCCTGTCTTTGGCGGTTATCGGGCAGGAGAATCCGTCGAATGGCGTGAATATCGTTGCGGCGCACATTGACTCGCCGCGAATTGATCTGAAGCAGAACCCGGTTTATCAAGACAGCGATTTGGTTATGTTAAAGACGCATTATTACGGCGGAATTAAGAAATATCAGTGGACCACGATTCCGCTGGCGCTTCACGGTGATGTAGTTACGCAAAGCGGGGTAGTGCATGTTAATATCGGCGAAAACAGCGGTGATCCGGTGTTTGTTATAAGCGACCTGCTTCCGCATTTGGCGCGCGAGCAAATGGCAAAAAAAGGAAGCGAGATTATAAAGGGCGAGGGGCTGAATATTCTTTTTGGCAGCGAGCAACAGGACGACGACGATGACAAAGACGGGGTAAAGACCAATATTTTGCGTATTTTGAAAGAAAAGTACGGCATAGTGGAGGAGGATTTTATCAGCGCGGAGCTGTCTGCGGTTCCCGCGTTCCAGGCGGCGGATGTAGGCTTGGATTGCAGCCTTTTGGGCGGGTACGGGCAGGATGATCGGGTGTGCGCCTATACAGCGCTCGAAGCGATTGTGAATCTGAAAAGTCCGAATAAAACAGCGTTTCTCTTCCTTGCCGACAAAGAGGAAGTGGGCAGCATGGGCAATACGGGCATGAAATCCACGTTTTTTGCGGGGACGGTTTCGCGGCTGTTCCCTGATTTGTCGTTGCATGGGATTTTATCCGCTTCCGCGTGCCTTTCAGCCGATGTTTGCGCGGCATTTGACCCCAACTATAAAAGCGTGCAGGAAAAAACCAACGCGCCCCAGCTGAATCACGGGCTTACGATTACAAAATACACGGGCTCGGGCGGCAAGAGCGGGTCCAGCGACGCGAACGCGGAATTTGTGGGGAAAATTCGGCAAATCTTTAATGCAAGCGGTGTCGCGTGGCAGATAGGCGAGCTGGGCAAAGTCGACCAGGGCGGCGGCGGCACTGTGGCGCAATTTTTGGCGAATTTAAACATTGATGTGCTCGATTGCGGCGTGCCCGTGCTGTCGATGCACTCCCCCTATGAAGTCACGGGAAAGCTTGATGTTTACATGGCTTTTAAGGGATACAACGCGTTTTTCGAGCAGGGGTAAAACGATGAATACCTATTCGGTGAACGCGAAGGATTTAATTGAAAATGTGCGTATTTTAAAGGAAAAAGCGGCGGAAGCTAAGATAATAGCAGTGCTGAAAGGCAACGGGTACGGGCTGGGCGCGCGGCGATTGGCGCGGATTTTGCTAGACGAGGGCGTGACGTTTTTTGCGGCAAACACACTCGCGGAGGTACGTGAAATTATCGAAATTGCGGGCGAAAACGCCGACTACGAGATTTTATTCCTGCGTTCGAGCTGTATTTATGAGGAAGTGCGCGAGCTTGTCGAATTGAATGTCACGCTCACGTTGGGGTCGCAAAATGCCGTTGAAATAGCGGAAAAAGCGGCGCGGGAATCAGGCGGGACGGTTAAGGCGCACTTGAAGATAGACACTGGCTTCGGGCGATATGGGTTCCTGCCGACGGACAAGCCTAATATCCCGCCAAATGTGAACATATCGGGCGCATACACGCATTTTTCGTCGGCGTTTGCGTTGTCGCCTAAGCGGACAATCGGTCAATTGCGGATATTTGAAGAAACGCTGAAAAAATGGGAAATCAGCGGGGTTTTAACGCATGTGTGCAACTCCTCTGCTTTCATAAAATACGGCGCGATGGGGCATGGAGCGGTGCGATTGGGTTCAGCGTTTTTAGGGCGAATCAGCGTCCCGAATACGTTGGGGCTGAGGCGTGTCGGTCGGCTAATTTCACGAGTTGCGGAGCTAAAGACGCTTAAAAAGAGGGCAAATGTGGGGTACGCCAATATATTTAAGACGCGGCGCGACACAAAAATCGCGATAGTTCCCGCGGGATATTCGGACGGGTTCGGGCATGTGCAGCTGCAAAACGTAGCGCAATTCAGCGACATTTTGCGGGCGGTGAAACGGCTGCTTATTCCGCCTAAGGTACACGTGGAAATAGGCGGAAATAAGCGGGAAATACTCGGGAGAATTAACATGTGCAATATCATAGTGGACGTCACGGATGCGGACGTAAAAATTGGAGATGAGGTGATTATTGATTGCAGCCCGATTTCGAACCAAGCTTCGGTGGATTTTCAGGAATGAATCATGCCGCGGAGCATATATTGCAGGGTGAATCCGCGCTTGAACGTGCTATAAAAGCGGCAATACCGCCCGATACGGCGAGATTTTTTATGCCCGGGCATAAGGGGCTACTTTCTTACATAGATGTTACGGAAACCTACGGCGTCGACGACCTCCGCGCTCCGACGGGTATCATAAAACAGGCGCAAATGCGGGCGGCATCGGCGTTTGGCGCGGCTGAAACCTTCTTTTTGACGGGCGGCTCGTCGCTGGGGAATTTCGCCATGGTGTACGCGGCGCATAAAATGAGCGAAAACGGTCGAATTATCGTCAATAACGGCTGCCATGCGTCAGTGTTGAATATATGCAAACTCTTGAAAATCGCGCCAATTTTCGCGAAAAACACCTATATAGACGAATTTAATATAAGCGGAGAGGTGTTGCCGAGCGAAATTGAGCGTCTTTTGCGCGAAAACCCCGATGTTTGCGCGGTTTTGGTGACATCGCCTACTTATTTTGGCGTATGCTCGGATATCAGCGGAATTAGCGCAATTTGCCGGGAGCACGGGGTACCTTTGATAGTTGACCAAGCGCACGGCGCGCACCTGCGTTTTCACCCCGATTTGCCTGCGGATGCAATGAGCGCAGGAGCTGATTTATGCGTGCAGTCGGCACATAAGACGCTGCCTGCGCTGACCCAAACGGCGTATCTGCATAGGCGGGAAAGCTCGATTATTGAGGCGGAAACCGTGCAGGACGCGCTGAATTTATTCCAGACAACGAGCCCGTCGTACATTTTCATGGCGGCGCTGGATAAAGCGAGGGAAATAATGGAAACTTGCGGCAAAGAGCGGCTGGATTGGCTGATTAAGCGGTGCGGGGAGTTTAGGGGGAAGGTGCGCTGCCTTGAGGGCGGGAATGTGGACCCGACGCGTTTAGTGTTTAGGGCGAATGGCGAACACCTGCGTAAAAACGGTGTTTTCGTGGAGATGCAGGACGGCGGAAACGTGGTGTGCATACCCACAATTTGCAGCACCTACAGGGATTTTCTCGCATTGGAGGGGTGCTTATGAAGCTGCTTGATTATCATATCCACAGCGATAATTCGCCGGACGGGAAGGATTCCTTCCATAAGATTGTCGAGTCTGCGATTTTGCGCAATCTGGAGGAAATTTGCGTGACGGACCACTATGAAATCGGCGGCGCGTGGGAGAGTTTTTATAATCCTACGCGGTTTTTTCAGGACCATCTCCGTGCGGATAACATGTTCCACGAGCTGATAAATATACGCGCGGGCGTTGAAGTGGGCAATCCTTGCACCGCGCCCGACAAAGTGAACGAAGTTTTGGATGCGTTCCCTTATGATTTTGTGCTGGCTAGCCTGCATGATGTGGGCGGCTGTGATTTAGCGGTAAAAGACTATAAAAAAGAGAACATCGACGAGTTGTTGAAAGAGTATTTCGACGGAATCCATGCCATAATTGATTTCGGAAATTTTGATTGTTTGGGGCATTTGGATCTGCCCAAGCGTTACATGGCGCGTCAAGGGCTTGAATTGGACATTTACAAGCAGTATCCGTTGGAGCTCAACGAGCTGCTTATGCACTTAAAAGAGGCGGATAAGGGGCTGGAAGTGAACGTTTCGGGGCTGCGGACCGATATGGGGAAGATGATGCCGGACATGAATGTTTTGCGCATGTGGTACGCTTGCGGCGGGCGCAAAATCACGATTGGCTCGGATGCGCATAAAAGCGATGATGTGGGCAAGTTTATCGAGGAGGGAATTGATATGATTCGCGAATGCGGATTTACGCACATTGCCACTTATGAGAAGAGAAAACTGAAGTATCAGCCGCTGGAATACACGGTTTACGACTGAAAATATACAATTAAAAAAAATATTATATTGCTGTTTTACTATATTGTGAATTTTGCGCGGGTTTTGAATTCAACTTACAAAATATGACAAAAAAACCCATTTTTTTACAGCGCGTTACGACACGATTTATCGAATATATGGAATAAAATATCTCCGTAAGGAGGTATTTTTTATGAATAGAAAAGGTGTACGTATTGAAGAAATCACGGGATACAAAGTTTCTCCGAATTTTGCTTGCCATATGGAAATTTTACGGCGCGCCCGCATGGCGTATGAAGCAACAAAAATTACGGAATTATCAACATATCCGCCAGCCCACTAATTTTATAACTGCACTTTCGGGAAGTGAATCCCCGAAAGTCACGCCCTGCGAATTTCGATATTTCAGGCAAGCTGAAATTTTTAAAATTTTTCGCGCGGTGAGAGGATTTATCCTCGGTTTTGCATTGGGCTTAGAATAAATGGGGTGGTGGAATGTATGTAGAGGACATTTTCCTGCAAAATACAGCGGTAAACTACGTCATACTCCTGCTTACGCGCAGAATCGCGAAGGCGCGGATAGGGAGATGGCGTATGCTTATTGGCGCCGCAATTGGCGGAATTTACGCGGTTCTGATGTTTTATCCGCGCGCGGAATGGGCGTTCAGTACTTTCGCCAAATTAATTTTCTCGTTGGGGCTGGTTTGGGGAATTTTCGGCAATCGCTCGTTAAAAGAATACGCGAAAACGATAGTGATTTTTTATTTCGTCACTTTTGCGATGGCGGGGGCGGTGTACGGATTTATGAGCCTCGCGGGCATCACGGGCGAGACGTTTCCGCTGAAAACGCTGGCGATATCCATAATAATTTCATACGCGTGCATAACCGCCATCACGTACAGCTATCGCCGAAAAACGCTGCTGGAGCGCAATATCGGGGCGCTTAAAATAAGGCGCGGCGATGAATGTGTGGAGCTTTCTGCGCTTGCGGACTCGGGAAACGAGCTGCCGATTGCAATCGCGGAATTTGCGGGAGTGAAAAAACTGTTTCCGAAAGAATTTTGCGCGGAATTTGAACGCTGCAAAAAGGACGATTATATCGCGTTGTCGGAATTGATAAAAACGTGGAAAAATGAAATAAAATTAAAGGTTGTGCCCTTTACGTCGATTGGCAAGCGCGGCGGATTGATTTTAGGGTTCGTCGCGGACAGCGAGTTCGCGGGCAAGGTGAGCAAAGGGCAGGTTATAGGGCTGTACGCGGGCAAATTATCGGGGCAGGAGCTGTATCAGGCGATATTTTGAGTGATTTTTGAGCAAAAATATAAAAAAAGAACGAAAGGATTGATGAAATGGCGATTAAAAAGATTTTTATGATGTTGGCAGCGTGGCTGCGAGGATTATTTGCGGCTGATATTCACTATATCGGCGGCAGTGACACGCTTCCCCCGCCATTGAAAAGAGAGGAAGAGCTGGAGCTGTTGAAGCAGCTAAGCACGGATGGGGACCGTGTGCGTCCGATACTTATTGAGCGGAATTTGCGGCTGGTGGTGTACATTGCGAGGAAGTTTGACAACACGGGGGTGGGGCTGGAGGATTTGGTTTCGATAGGGAGCATAGGGCTTATAAAGGCGGTGAAGACGTTCAATCCGGAGAAAAACATCAAGCTGGCGACATATGCGTCGAGGTGCATTGAGAATGAAATTTTGATGCACTTGCGTAAAAACAACAATCAAAAAAGCGAGGTTTCGATAGATGAGCCGCTGAATACGGACTGGGACGGCAGTGAATTGCTGCTGTCGGACGTGCTGGGGACGGACGCGGACATCATTTATAAGGAGCTGGACGATGAGGTTGACCGTCAGCTTTTGGCGCAGGCGTTGAGGAAATTGCCAGCGCGCGAGCAAGAAATAATGCGGCTGAGATTCGGCGTGACGGGGACCGTTAAAAGCAAAGAGGAAAAGGACGAATATGACGAGCTTACTCAAAAAGAGGTTGCGGGCTTATTGGGCATATCGCAAAGCTATATTTCGCGGTTGGAAAAGAAAATTGTCCATCGTTTGAGGGATGAAATTAATAGCTTATAGCGGGCGGCGGCGGTGCATGGATGCGCAATTGAAGAAAGCCGCTGATATATTAAACTATACACCGCTGCCTTTAACTATTTAAAAAGCCCATATTTGGGGGAATTTCTATTCGCTAGTCGCCCTGCCCCTCAAATAACCGCTGATATTCGCCGTAACCTTGCTCGTCCAGCTCATCCACGGGGACAAACCGTAGCGCCGCCGAATTAATGCAATACCGCAATCCGCCAGATTCGAGCGGTCCGTCCTCAAACACGTGCCCCAAATGAGAATCCGCCTGCCGGCTCCTGACCTCCGTACGCGTCATGCCATATGTGGTATCCCTTTTCTCCTCGATTGCATCGTCGCCTACAGGCTTGACAAAAGACGGCCAGCCACAGCCGGAATCAAACTTATCCAGCGATGTAAACAGAGGCTCGCCGCTCACGATATCGACGTATAGTCCGTCCTCGTGGTTGTCGTAATACTCGCCTGTAAAAGGGTGTTCCGTGGCATTATGCTGCGTCACCTCAAATTGAAGCGGCGTCAGCTCCTTTAGACGTTCTTCGTTTTGCTTCATTTTTTATCTTCCTCCCTAATCAAACCCAAATCTACGTGACAATAGCCGCCCGGATGCTTTTCCAAATAACGCTGATGATATTCTTCCGCGGGATAAAAGCATGAAAGCGGCAAAACCTCGGTCACGATAGGCTTCGCGTACTCGCTTTGCTTGTAGGCAATAAACCTTTCGATTACAGGACGCTCCTCTTTATCGACGTAATATATGCCGCTGCGATATTGACTGCCGATATCGTTCCCCTGACGGTTTGCGGTCGTCGGATTAATGGTCTTGAAAAACTCCGTCAGCAATTTCTCGAGCGTGATAACGGAATCGTCGTATTCCACGACGACCGCCTCGGCATGCCCTGTGTTTTGATTGCACACCTCTTCATAAGTCGGATTTTCCTTGTTGCCGTTTGCGTAGCCGCACTGCGTGCTGAGGACACCCTTTAAATTAGAAAAATAGGCTTCCGTCCCCCAAAAACAGCCGCCCGCAAAATAAATTTGCTTGCTCATATTATTCACCGCCTTGTCATTAGTATGCCGAAATTATGCGTTTATAATTCTTCCGAAAATCTTTTTGACAAACATGTTTTATTTGAGAATATTAAATTACGCCTTTGGACAAAATCTCAATACCACAGTTGAGAGAGGCGTGAGATTTTGTATAACAAAGTGGAAATTTGCGGCATAGATACTGCAAGTCTTCGTGTTCTTACGAGTGACGAGAAAACTAAACTGTTCGAGCGGATTCAAGCGGGGGATCGTTCCGCGCGCGAAGAATTTATAAGTGGGAATCTGCGCTTAGTTTTGAGCGTAATAAAAAAATTCAGCAATCGCGGTGAATTGCCGGACGACCTCTTTCAAATCGGCTGTGTAGGGCTTATTAAGGCTATTGACAATTTTGATGTTTCTCACGGCGTTCAGTTTTCGACCTACGCGGTGCCGATGATTATAGGGGAGATAAGGCGATATTTGAGGGATAATAACGCGATACGCGTTTCGCGAAGTGTGAGGGATATCGCATTTCGCGCGCTTGCCGCCAAGGAGCGATTTATATCGGCGAACAGCCGCGAACCGTCTATTGAAGAGATTGCGAAGGAGATGCAGCTTTCAGCAAAGGAAGTGGGGAACGCGTTAGACGCGATTCAAGACCCAATATCCCTTTTTGAGCCGATTTATCACGACAGCGGCGACACGACTTACGTCATGGACCAAGTGAAGGACGCGAAAAATACGGACGAGCAGTGGATTGAAGGGATTGTTCTAAACAATGCGATTCAAAGGCTGAATGATCGGGAAAAACGGATTTTATCACTGCGTTTCTTCGACGGAAAAACTCAAACGGAAGTGGCGAGCGAAGTGGGAATAAGCCAGGCGCAGGTGAGTCGGCTGGAGAAAACAGCGCTTAATTCACTTAAAAAACACGTCTAACGCAAAAACGATGATAATTTAAGCCGATACGCCCCGTTCGCAACGATTCCCCCAGCTGTCAAGCACGTCCTCACCACGATAAACGTGAATTATCTCGCAATTATTGGCGCATTTTTTGCATTCGGTGCCTTTAGTTATAAATTCGACATGTTGTATGTTAAAATCAAAATTCTGTTCCTTACCGCTTTGTTTAGCGAGTACCGCAACGCCCAACGCGCCCATCAAATGCCCGAATTCGTCCACATAAACGTCGCTCCCTGTCACCTGCTCGAATGCGCGGACGACGCCCACATTTTTACTCACGCCGCCTTGAAACACAATCGGCGCGGCGATACGCTTGCCCTTGCCCACATTGTTAAGATAGTTGCTCACCACCGCGTTGCAAATTCCGGCGACGATATCCTCTTTTTTATGACCAATCTGCGCTTTATGAACAAGGTCCGACTCCGCAAATACGGTGCAGCGCGCGGCGATTCTGGTTGGATTTTGCGATTTCAACGCCATTTCGCCAAGCTCCTCAATCGCCAAGCCCAGCCGTTTTGCCTGCGACATCAAGAATGAACCCGTCCCCGCGGCGCAAAGGGTGTTCATGGCGTAATCCGTGACAATTCCGTCTTCCAGAATGATTATTTTTGAATCCTGCCCGCCTATTTCAAATATAGTGCGAACGTCGGGAACGCGGCTCATAGTGCCAATTGCGTGAGCGGTAATTTCATTTTTAACAGTTTGCGCGCCCAACACGACGCCAATCAATTTGCGCGCGGACCCCGTAGTCCCGACGGCTTTAACCTGTATATCCTTGCCGTCTATCTGCTTCTGGAGCGCGTCGATTACGCGTTTAACCGCATGGATGGGGTTCCCCTCCGTCCATAAATATTCGTGCGCCAGAATTTGAGCCTTATCGTCAACCACGACGCCTTTGGTGGAAATCGAGCCGATATCCACGCCTAAATATGCTTTCATATTTGTTCTCCTCTCGTACTTCGGGCTTGCTTAATATCATCTTTATTTGGTAAAATCATTGACTTGCCACCTTCATATCAATCATGTCCGCAAACGCTTCTAAGCGCGTTTTTACGCCTGTTTCCGAGGTCTGCGAATCAAAACTGAAATATAGCACGGGAATCTTAAAGTCCTGGCTAATTCTTTGCACTATAGGCATACTATTCACCTCGGGCGTACACCCGAAGGGCTTTAAGTGGATAATCCCGTCGTAGCCCGCGCGGGCAAGGTCTAAACTCTTGCCGACGCTGTCCGTCGCGTCCGCGCCTATGTCATATTTTAAGTAGCTGCCGGTGTTTTTAAGTACATATTCCGCCGTGTGTTTTTTTGAAAACAGCCGATAAGAAATAGTAAGAAAACGCGTGACCTCCATGCCGAATTTTGCCAATTCCTTTTCGATACAGTAGTTGCTGAAGGGCTCCATGACGATATATAATTCGCCTACAACCCCCACTTTTTTGGGATTAGACGGCTTGCAAATCGGCAAGGCTTGAAATTTTAGCAAATATTCGCGATACACCTTCCCGACCTGAATCACGTTGGTAGCTTGCGCCAGCGCGTGGAGGAATTGCTTTTCCATACGCTCGAAACTGCCTGTTTCCAGCTCGAAACCGATATTTTTGCGGATGAACTCTTCAATGCCGTCTATGGCGTATGCCATGCGTGTCGCGACTGCAAATGCCGCAATGGAATATGTAATTGACAATTTAGGGTTAATGTCTTTGAAAGCCTTATAGAAGTCCATCGCGCTGCCCCGCTCGGCGTCAATAGTGTAAAAATCAAGCTCATAGCCTAAATCGCGCAGGATTTGCTCCTGCACCTCGCCGTAGAAACCCATACGGCACCCGCCGCTCGTTTGCACGAGTACATTTGCGCCGTTTTCCAACACTTCAATGTAATTGCCTAGGTTGTACTTAAATGGGATACATACAAAGTCGGGGCTGTGTTTTGTGCCCAGTTCTAAGGTTTTTTTGGTAATCGGCGGCGGAGATATCGCTTTGTTGCCCTTGCCCGCCAGCGCGTTCAGTAAAAATTTGATGGGTACATGATAGCTGCCGATGTGCGGGAATGAGATTATTTTAGCCGACATACTCATCACCCCGTTTTTTCTTTTCGGCGATTATATCGATAAAACTTTCGATACGCGTGTGCAAGCCCGCCTCGCCTGTATTTGAATCCACAACGAGGTTCGTCATGGGGATTCCTTTGATTTTGCGCAACAAAAGCTCCACCGTGAGCGAATCCGGACCGCAGGGGAAGGTCGTCAGAAAGATGATGCCGTCGATAATACTCTCGTAGTGCGAAATTGACCCTACGATTTCCTTGTTATAATGCCAATACATGGACCGCGACAGATGTTTGGACTTTGCGCACATATCCGCGCTGTCCGGGATATCTGCGAAAAAGACGTCTACATTAAGGTCCTTTAGGAACCTTATAATGGGCGTTCCGAGCATTTCGTCATAAATATTATAAGGGTGCGAAACAATGAGGACCTTTAAATTGTCGCTGTGTATCAAGTCGTCCTGATTGCTTTGAAGTATTTTTTCGTACACGGTCAGCTCATTTTTGGCATTCAAATACGCGCGGCGGGTGTGAAAGACGCTTGCCCCCAGCGCCTCGCCAAGCTGTTTGTATGCCTTCCACTCAGTTTGATGATGGGCGTAATCCACATTATAACAGATGAATTTAGCTTCCGGGAAGGTGGAGCGGCAGATGTCGTACAACGCGTAAAACTTTGTGCAAACAGTGTCGCCGTTCGCGTAGCTTTCGATTCGCGGAATGAGGATGTAATCGCACTTGCCAATCAGCCAGCTTACGTGCCCCATGAAAATCTTAGCGGAGGTGCAGCTTTCATCAATGGAATAATTTTCGCCCGTGTCCATAATCGCTTTATTTGTGTTCGGGCTCACGACAACCTCGCAATTGAGGTCCTCCAAAAAGCTCCGCCACATGATTCGATATTTATAATATAAAAGCGCCTTAGGTATGCCTATTTTCATGTTAATACACTCCTTTAGGGACGTTCAGCTCCTGCGCCTTACGGACGATTTCAGAGAAATTCTCTGCATTCAGCGACGCGCCGCCTATCAAACCTCCGCTGATATAGCTCTGCGCAAGCAAATCCGTACAATTAATGCCGTCCATGCTGCCGCCGTATTGGATGGTAATTTTGTCGGCAGTGTCGGCGCCGTACAGGTCTTTGAGCACATTATGTATGCCCCCGCAGGCGTCGTTTGCCGTTTCTGACGTAGCCACCAGCGACTTATCGCCCGACAGCACCGCCCCCTTGCTAATTGCCCATATAGGCTCGTAAGCTATCACACAACGGGCAGCGCCCGCGGCATCCACCCCGGTCAGCGCGGAACGAACCTGCCCCATGACCCACTCCGCCGTAATGCCTGCGTTGCGCTGCTCCAGCGTCTCGCCCACACATATAATGGGGGTAAGACCGTTACTTAAAGCGGCATGGACCTTTTTATTCACGTTCTCGTCAGTCTCGCCGAATTTGGCGCGGCGTTCGGAATGCCCCAAAATTACGTATGTTACGCCGATATCGGCAAGCATTGCGCATGAAATCTCGCCCGTGAACGTGCCTTTTTCTTCATAATACATGTTTTGCGCGCCGACGTAGATGCCTGTCCCTTTAAATTCCGCGGTGAGAACGCTTAAAGACGTATATGGAGCGCAAATCACCGTTTTAACGTCCCCTTGACCCTTGTAAATCCGCTTGAATTCACGAGCAAAAGCTGCCGCATCAGTGTTTGTCATATTCATTTTCCAGTTCGCCGCTATAATAGTTTGTGGTTTCATATTTTTCTCCTTATCAGCCATTTATCAGCCATAATTCACAGCACAATCCGCCTTGATTATCACTTAATCGTTGCGAATAGGCACACCTCTGACGTTGTCGGCTTGAATGTGTTTGCGCCCAAAAATTGCGAAGAATCGCCCAATTCCTCTTCAATACGCAGGAGCTGGTTGTATTTTGCAACCCTCTCGCTTCTGGACGGAGCGCCCGTTTTAATCTGCCCCGCGTTGACTGCGACGCTTAGGTCCGCAATGATGGAATCCTCTGTTTCGCCGCTCCTGTGGCTGATAACCGTCGTATATCCCGCGCGATGCGCCGTCGAAATAGCGTCCAGAGTTTCCGTCAGCGTCCCAATCTGATTCACCTTTATTAGTATGGAATTGGCGGCGTTCATCGCAATTCCCTTTGACAGCCGCTGCGTGTTGGTCACGAATAAATCATCGCCGACGATTTGTGTTTTATCGCCTAAACGCTCTGTAATCTGCTTCCAGCCTTCCCAATCGTCCTCCGCCATGACGTCCTCAATGGAAGCAATTGGGTATTTCCCGACGAGGTCCACCCAATGGTCAATCATCTGTTGACGCGTGAAGGTCCTGTTGGATTTAGGGAGCCGATAATCGCCGGAAGCGCTGTTATACCACCCTGAAACAGCGGCGTCAATGGCTATCCGGAAGTCGTTCGGGGTAGTGTAACCCGCGTTTGTAATCGCTTGCAAAATGGTATCCAGAACCTCGTTGTCCGACGAAAGATTGGGAGCGAACCCGCCTTCGTCGCCGACGCCCGTCGATAAACCGCGCTGTTTAAGCACACCTTTCAGCGAATGGAAGACCTCCGAACACATGCGCAATGCCTGCGAAAAACTACTCGCGCTGATGGGCATAATCATAAATTCCTGCGTATCCACGCTATTATCCGCGTGCGCCCCGCCGTTTAAGATGTTCATCATGGGCATTGGCAGAATCTTGGCGTTAGTGCCGCCGATATATTGATAAAGCGGCATCCCGAGCGAAGCCGCCGCCGCGCGCGCACATGCGAGGCTCACCCCCAAAACCGCATTTGCGCCTAAACGAGCCTTGTTTGGGGTGCCGTCCAAATCGATTAGGGTACGGTCTATTGCAATTTGGTCCAGAACATTCATGTCGATAACCGCGTCCGCAATTTCCTCATTGACGTTGTTTACCGCCGTTTCGACGCCCTGACCGTGATAACGATTGTCCTCGTCGCGAAGCTCAATAGCCTCATACGCGCCCTTGGAAGCGCCGGAAGGCACGGATGCGCGCCCTATCGTCCCGCCGTCAACACAAACTTCCACTTCAACGGTAGGGTTCCCGCGTGAATCCAAAATTTCCCGTGCATACACACCGTCAATAGCAATGTAATCTTTCATAACGCCGCCTCCTAAGATTTTTATTATTTTACCTGCATTTTTGCAAACTATCTAACCAAAAGTATTATATCATTGCAAAGAAATTTTGTCAATAGCTTTTGGCAAAAAAATTCAAAATAACTTGAAATTAACGGAAATATAGTTTTTACGGCAGGAGAATGAAGACAAAAAAATAAAAACACGAAAAGCTTAAATTAAGGAAAGAAATTATTCGGAAATAAAAACGGCAGCGCGTATAACGTTGCCGAATAAGACGAATATTAAAGATTTTTGCCTATCTTTTTGGGTCTAGCTTCGGGAAGTTGCCGTAGAGCGGCTTCCAATCGGGAGATTTCCCCGTTTTCACCTGAATTCTGTCCTTCCACATCTGAACCTTCACCCTGTACGGAATCACCTTGCCGTACAAATTTGCCGCCTTGAGCGCTGCCGTCCACGAACGGTCGGGATTTACGCCCCACGCGTCAAATATTATGCCTTTATCGGCGAAGTGCTCGGCGGGAGTATTTTTGATTTTATCATAAAGCCCTTCTTTTAGGTGCATGCCAAAAGCGGAAATCTGATGCTCATCGTAATGTACGCCGCGTTGCTCCGCGTAATCGCTGACCAGATTAACGAAATGTGAAACAATAGTCTCAAGGGTAGGGCTGTCAAATGGAATGTCAGCCATTTTCACGCTTTTATCCGCCTGAAGCTTGATATCAAGTAGATTTTTTCTAATACTTACATCCATTTTACTCCCCTCCTCGCTGATAAAATTTGTTCTAATATTATATTACCACTTTTAAGCAGTTTTGTCAAGCGAATTGATGATTTGTAACACAAATGTAAAGAAACTGTAACAAAAATTTAATATTTTCTACTTGCAATTTGTCGGAAAATGTTATATAATTGTAATGACGTAAATACTCGGGGGTGATGAATGTTGATCCTGTTTACGAATGTGACTAAAATATTTGATAATGGCACAGAGGCGTTAAAAGAAGTTAGTTTTTACGTCGAAAGAGGGGAATTTGTTTTTGTTATCGGCTCGTCGGGCGCGGGGAAATCTACTATAACTAAGCTGATTATGCGCGAGGAGCTTCCGACGGAAGGCGGCATTTTGATAAACAACACGGACATCACAAAGATACCCCGCAGCGAATTGCCCTATTATAGGCGCAAATTGGGCGTTGTCTTTCAGGATTTTAGGCTGCTCCCGGGCAAGACTGTATTTGAGAATGTGGCGTTTGCCCTGCAGGTTATCGGCGCGCCTAAACGCGAGGTGCGGCGCAAAGTCCCGGCGGTTTTGAACCTTGTCGGGCTGGCACACAAGGCGAAGGTGCGTGTTACGGAGCTTTCGGGCGGGGAACAGCAGAGGGTGTCGCTCGCGCGGGCGATTATTAACAATCCGCCGGTGCTGCTATGCGACGAGCCGACGGGGAATTTGGACCCGGTTACGGCGTTGGAAATAATGCAGATTCTCAACCAAATCAACAAAAGCGGGACCACGATATTGCTTGTTACTCACGCGAGTGACATTGTAGATATGATGAAAAAGCGCGTTATTGAGATACAGGATGGAATAATCGTACGCGACCAGAAACAGGGGGTGTATTCCGCTTGAGATTAACAAAAGTGCGCTATTTTATAAAGGAAGGCTGCCGCAGTTTTTTTGTCAACTGGACCATGAGCCTTGCGTGTGTGACTATTGTAACGGCATGTTTGGTCGTTTTTGGAATTTTTTTATCATTGAGCATGAATGTCAGCCAAATAACTAATTATACGCGTTCGGAGTATGAAATAAGAGTGATTATCAGCCCGGAAACGACGGAAAGAAGAGTTAAGGAAATTGGCAGAGAAATTGAAGTTATTGAAAATGTCGCCAATTGTACGCTTGTCACTCGCGCCGAGAGATTTTCGGAGTTGCCCGAGAATGTGATTGCGGGGCTGGATTTATCGGACAATCCTTTGTCGGACTCCTTTGTCGTGACCTTTAAAAATCTGGAGATGGCGGCGCAAACCGCGGATGAAATAAGCGAAATCCCGGAGGTGCGTCAAACCACGCAAAGCAAAGAAACGCTGGATAAAGTGAACACATTATTTAACAAGGTTACGGCGGGAGTAATCGCATTAATTGCTATTATGATATTAATTTCGGTATTTATCATATCGAACACCATAAAACTAACGGTTTTTGCGCGGAAACGCGACATCAACATTATGAAATTTGTAGGCGCGACGGATTGGTTTATAAGATGGCCGTTCATCATCGAAGGCATGGTTATCGGCGTAATAGGTGCGGCTTTCGCGTTTTTGGCGGTGTGGTACGGGTACGGATATGTGGCTGCGGGAATAGGCGCTGTGTTCACGAATTTTAATGTTTTCGCGGCGTTGGTGTCCGCCGAGGCGATAATGCCTATTTTAATCAGTAGTTTTTTAGGTTTTGGTATTTTAATCGGGGCAGTTGGGAGTATAATTTCTGTAAGGAGGCATCTGCATGTTTAATAAATTCTCAAAACACAAAAGGACTATCGCGATTGCAATTGCGGTGATAGTGTTGTTATCCATTGTAATTCCGCTTGTTTTTCCGCTGTTTACGAGCGCGGCTACGTTGCAGGATGACCTGAAAAAGCAGCAGAATACGCAAAAGAACCTTCAGGAGCAAATCAACAAGGCAATTGAGGAAAAAAACAGTGTAACGGCGGCTAAAAAGGTGATTGACCAGGAGCTTTCGGCGCTTGAAGGCGAAATTGACGTTATCAACGAGCAGGTTTCCGTGATGGACAGTCAAATTGTTCAGATGCAGGAGGAGCTTGAGCAGGCGCAAAAAACGGTTGACACCCAAAAAGATACATATAAGAAGCGTATCAAGGCAATATATGAGGATGAGAGCTTCAGTTATCTTGATGTGATTTTTGAGGCGAAAAATATCAATGATTTCTTCTATTTATATGCGACTATGCAGGAAATTCTTGAATATGACCGCACATTATTGAGTAAAATGGAAGAGGCGAAGACCACTATTGAGGTGAACAAGGCGCAAATTGAGGAGAAAAAGGCGGAAGCGGCGGAATCACGTAAAAGCCTTGTGTCTAAGCAGGGTGCGGCGAGCGATAGGCGGAAGCAGCAGCAAAAATTGATGGATGATTTAGATTCTGACCAAGCAAAATATGAAAAAGAGTTGAAGGCGGCAAAAGCGGCGGAAGCGGCGTTAAAACAGCAAATTGCGGGGCAGCTGAGCAACTCGGCGTCGTCTCAGTACACGGGCGGAAAATTCGCGTGGCCCGCCCCCGGCTACTACACCATCACCTCGCCCTACGACATGCGCACTCACCCCACATTGGGCGTGTATAAGCAGCATACGGGCGTCGACATCGGCGCGCCGAGCGGGGCGTCAATCACTGCGGCGGCGGACGGCGTGGTCATAACCGCGGGCTGGAATAACGCGTATGGGAATATGGTGGTTGTGGACCACGGCGGCGGCTATTCCACGCTGTATGGGCACGCGAGCAAGCTGTTGGTGACGAAAGGTCAGCGTGTCACGCGCGGGCAGTCCATTGCGAAGGTGGGCAGCACGGGATTTTCCACCGGTCCTCACCTGCATTTTGAGGTGTTGATTAACGGGGCGCACACGAACCCCATGTCGTACTTGAAATAGAGCAAAATAGATTGGTACCAATAAAATGAAGTCACAGAGGTGGATAATGAATAAAAAAACCCTTGTTTTATACACAATAGTAGTTGTTATTGTAACTGCGATTGTCACGCACTCCATTGTAAGGCTGGGCGGCAGCGGTGTGGGATATGCCGAGCTGAACGAAGCGTATAACGTGCTAAGTGAGGAATATTACGAATATTTTGACCATGACGTCGCGATTGAAGGCGCAATTCGCGGCATGGCTGAGGCGCTCGGCGACCCGTACACGTCCTACATGAACGCGGAGGAGTACAGCAAATTTGAGGAAAGCATAACGGGGATGTATTCGGGCATAGGCGTGATTTTTAGCGGGAATGAGGAGGACGATTGTGTTACGGTTGTGAGCCCGATTGACGGTACTCCTGCGGCTCGCGCGGGGCTTGCCAGCGGCGATAAGCTGTTGTTTGTCGATGGCGTGGCGGTGACGTCGACTAAATTGGACGACGCGTCTTCCCGAATGAGGGGGCAGGCGGGGACAAAAGTGGTTATAACCGTCTTAAAAGTGGGCGAAACTCAGGCAATTGATATAGAATTGACGCGGGAAAACATCACGCTGGAAACAGTGAGGTCGGAAATGTTCGGAAACGTGGGATATATACGCATTTCGTCCTTTGAGGAGAATACGGCATCCGATTTTAACACGCATTTGGAAAACGTGCTGAATAAGGGCGCCACGGGGTTGATTTTGGATTTGCGCGGCAATCCCGGCGGATTGGTGAACTCCGCAATCGACATTGCCGATGAGTTTTTGTCAAGCGGTGTGATTGTGTACACGGAGAATAAGAGGGGCGAGCAGGATTTTGAGACGGCGGACGAGGAAAGTGTGGATATACCGCTGGTTTTGTTGATTGACGAGGGAAGCGCAAGCTCGTCGGAAATTCTCACCGGCGCGTTGAAGGACAACGAACGCGCAAGGGTTATCGGCGAAAAAACATTCGGAAAAGGCATAATACAGGGGTTATTTACGCTTTCAGACGGCGGCAGGATTAAAGTGACTATAGCTAAATATTTTACGCCAAACGGCAGCGATATTAATAAGGTGGGCATTGAGCCGGACGAATTAATCGAAGACGAGCAAGACCAGCTAAACCGCGCGTTGGAGCTTTTGAAGTAAATTTTTGGAGTGAAGTAATTAAATAAAAATCCCCTCATAAAATGACTATAACGGCGTGTGAAACGCCCGAAGCTATCTTATGAGGGGTTGTTTTAGTGCGTAAATTCGGTGCGATTGTAAGCGATGCGGAGCGTCCTCCGTCAGACAAAAAGTGGTGGCAATTTTGGAAAACCCGCAAAGATTATGAGTTTTTTCAGCTTCCTGAAGTCGAAGCGGAGGCATGTGTGGTATATTTTCCTCAAAACAGTGAAAAACACAAGGAAATTTATATGGAGCAAGTGATGGAATTTTTTAAGGAGCAGGGGATAGAAGAGGTTGTAAATGACCACGACGGCGCGGAGCTGCTGTACGAGATAACGCCCGAAATAATCAGAAAAATGGCGAAAACGCAAGGCAAAGACAGCCGCGCGTGTACTGCGGCGCTCATTGATGAGAACTTCACGGAACGTGCGCGGAAATTGGCGATAGAGCTAGCCAAAAAGTGCAGATATCTTGCGGTTATAACGCAAAATAAAAAAGCGGGAGAACGAGCGGCAAGCGAAATATTTGATAAATTCGGTCTTCCTGTGGAGGTTTTTTCCGAAATGAAGGGGAAATTTGACTTTATCGCGCCTATGGCTCCCCCGCGGGTATCCTGCAAAAAGCTGATAGAATTGCCCGTTCAGCTAAATCCGCTTGCACTGATTGAAACCTTGTGGAAAATAGGCGCAATAAGCAGTGAAGATATAGTTTTTTAGCCGTGAGCGGAAGCATAGTAAAAAAAAGTGAATCCGGAGCAAAACGCAAAAAAACGGGACTTATTAAAAGTCCCGCCAAATATTCTTTAATCGTGCAAATTATGATGCCGTGTTTGTGTTATTTGCGGAAAGCTGTGATTTTCTGGACGATTTGCGTACAAGGGGAGCTCGATTTTCGTTGTGAACAATTGTGGGGGGAGCATCTCCGTTTACGCAATCGGCAGTGATGGTCACGCTTTCTATAGTTTCGTCCGACGGTATTTTATACATAATATCAAGCAAGCATGATTCCGTTATCGCGCGAAGACCGCGAGCTCCCGTCTTACGCATTATCGCCTTTTTTGCGACGGTTTCCAGCGCGTCTCGCTCAAATTTTAGAATAACATTGTCCATCTCGAAAAGCTTTTCATATTGCTTTGTCAACGCGTTTTTCGGCTCCGAGAGAATGCGAACAAGCGCCTCCTCATCAAGAAAATCCAAGGTTGCAAGCACGGGAATCCGCCCTACAAATTCCGGAATCAAGCCGTATTTTAACAAATCCTGCGGAAGAATCTGGCTCAAAAGCTCATCGCTCGTCTGCTTGCTGCGCTCCTTAATGTCAGAGCCGAAACCGATGACATTTTGCCCGATTCGATTGCGAATAATGTTTTCAACTCCGTCAAACGCGCCGCCGCAAATAAACAAAATGTTGCTTGTGTCAATTTGCAAAAACTCCTGATGCGGATGCTTGCGCCCTCCCTGCGGCGGAACGGAAGCCACGGTCCCCTCAAGAATTTTTAGCAACGCCTGCTGGACGCCTTCGCCGCTAACGTCTCTCGTGATGGATGGATTTTCCGATTTCCGCGCGATTTTGTCAATCTCGTCAATATAAATAATGCCCATTTCCGCGCGCTCAATATCGTAATCCGCGGATTGTATCAGCTTGAGCAAAATGTTTTCGACATCCTCGCCGACATAACCCGCCTCCGTGAGAGAGGTCGCGTCCGCAATGGCAAAAGGCACGTTAAGAACGCGGGCGAGGGTTTGCGCGAGCAACGTTTTGCCCGAACCCGTCGGACCAATCAATACGATATTGCTTTTTTGCAGCTCAACCGAATTTTTGTCGTCAAAATACGAATTTATGCGCTTATAATGGTTATAAACCGCGACAGAAAGCGATTTTTTCGCCCGCTCCTGCCCAATGACATATTGGTCCAAAATTTCGCGTATTTGAACAGGCGTGGGCGTATCCTTTTTGGGATAATATTCCACGGACTGCTGGGGCGAATCGTCAATTATATCGAAGCACAATTCGACGCATTCGTCGCATATATAAACGCCGGGACCGGCAACTAAACGCTCAACCTGGTCCTCGCTTTTTCCGCAAAATGAACACCTGCACCCTGCAGTGTTATTATTATTGTCACCGTTATTTGATTTAGACATATCACCAATCCTTAATAATCTTATTGATTTCTTTCGATTACCTTATCAATTAAACCGTAATCAAGAGCTTGAACAGCCGTCATAAAGTTGTCGCGCTCGGTGTCCTGCTCCACCTTGTCAAAGGGCTGCCCCGTACGCTCGGAAAGTATGGTATTCAGGGTCTTTTTTATCTGTATCATACGGTCGGCATGGATTTTAATGTCGGTAGCTTGCCCCTTCATGCCACCCAGAGGCTGATGAATCATAATTTCGCTGTTGGGGAGCGCGCAACGCTTGCCTTTAGCCCCTGCCGCCAGCAAAAATGCCCCCATACTCGCCGCCATACCTATGCAAATAGTGGAAACGTCACACTTAACATACTGCATCGTGTCGAAAATCGCCATGCCCGAAGTGATGCTTCCCCCGGGAGAGTTGATGTAAAAACTAATGTCTTTGTCGGGGTCCTCGCCCTCCAGGAACAACATCTGCGCCACGACTAAGCTGGCGGTGACATCGTTCACGTCCTCGCTCAAAATTATGATGCGGTCCTTCAACAGACGGGAGTATATATCAAAAGAACGCTCTCCTCGGCTGGTTTGTTCAATTACGATGGGTACTAAACTCATTTTTCTCTCCTTTTATTATGTATTCTCCCCCGCCAAAATAATCTACTTTTTTCGCGTGATCTACTTCTTTATTATAGCAGAATTTATTAAAAAGTCAAGCACTTTTGTGACGCGAATATTGCGGGCTATGGTCTCGGCGGGGATAATTGCCTTTATTTCGTCGATTTTCGTTTGAGGCTGCCCTTTAAGACTCTTTTGATATTGCTGATCAATCTCATCCTCGGACGCGGTAAAATTTTCCAACCCCGCGATTTCCTCAATTGCCAGATTCGCCTTCACCTGATTTAACGCTTTTTCCCTGAATTCCTCCGCAAATCCCTCCGCGGTGAGGTCCGCCATCTGGAAATATTGTTCCAGCGACATGCCCTGTTGACGCATGTTATTATCCATGTTTTGCGCTATCCGTACAAGCTCTTCCTTAACCATCACCTCGGGGATATCAACCTCCATATCCTCAATTATGGCGTCAATAATCGAATCCTCCGTTTCACTGCGTTGCTTGCGTTCATTTTCTTTGGATTTCGTAGTGCGTATGGACTTCTTCAATTCGTCGAGCGTGTCAAATTCGGAAACGTCTTTCGCGAATTCGTCGTCCAACGCGGGAAGCTCACGTTGCTTAACCTCTTTAATCGAAACCTTAAAAACCGCAGGTTTACCGGCATATTCCGCGGCGTTATAATCTTTCGGGAAGGTGACGGATACATCGAAATCATCACCCTTTTTGTGCCCTTTAATCTGCTCCTCGAAGCCCGGGATAAACGAACCGCTGCCTATTTCCAGCTGATAATTTTCAGCGGAGCCGCCCTCGAAAGCCTTGCCGTCAATATATCCTTTAAAGTCAATTACCGCGATATCATCAACCGCCACAACCTTGTCATCGGCGGAAATTATTCGCCCGTTGCGCTGCTGCATAAATTGCAACTCGGCGTCAATATCGTCATCTGTTAAAGTATAGTCAATTTCAGGTATTTCTATACCCTTGTACTTGCCGAGGTTGACCTCCGGTTTGCAAGTCACTTCCACCTTCAAAACGACGCCTTCAGCCGAGGAAGCGTCCTCAACTTCCGCGTTCGGACGGTCGACGGGCTCTAATTCCAACTCCTTGACGGCGCCCTCATAAATCGACGGAAACACGAGGTTTATGGCGTCATCAAAGAAGATATCCTCGCCGTAATACTTCTCTATAATGCTCTTTGGCGCCTTCCCTTTGCGGAAACCCGGGATACTAATTTTACTCACCTTTTTATTATATGCACGAGTGCGCGCATCGGCAAATTCTTTAGCGGAAATAACCACTTCAAAGGTAGCGGTATTGCCCTCTTTTTTTCTCAATGCAAATGACATTTCTATTCTCCTTTTATCAAAAGTGGCTTAAAGCCTAAATAATCACAACTTGTAAGATTGTATCGAACGCCGTCCAAACACCCATATATAGCGTTTTTATGCGCGCCCGCGTGTAGATGCCCATAAACGCAGTCGTCTATTTTATAGTCCGAAAGCATCTTCATAAAGGTCAAGTCGGGCGGATAGTGAAGCATCGCGATTTTCCGCTCCGCCTCCGCGGGAATACTCTTTATAGAAAGCTCCAAACGCTGAAGCTCGCGGTCATAAATTTTTTTGTCCTCATCGGAATTGCATAGCTCGCCCGCAAGCCACCCGCGCGCCCCGCAAATGCCGACGCCTTCCGCCATATACGAGTTGTTGTGCAGGAAGCAAATCCGCTCAAACCCGTGCTTTTCGATGAAATTTTTTTGCTTATTGTGAGTGCACCACCAATAATCGTGATTGCCCTTGCTGATGATTTTTGTGCCGTTAAGCTCATTTATATATGAAAAATCAAGCGCGGCATCGTCGATGTACATCGCCCACGACACATCGCCGCAGACCAGAACATAATCGTCCCGCTTAACTATATTATTCCAGTTTTTCTTTATTTTTTCTTCATATCCGTCCCAATTCCTCCCGAAAACGTTCATAGGCTTGTTTGTGCCGAAGGAAAGGTGCAAATCGGACAGGGAATATATCAAGTTGCCACACCTCACAGCATTAAATTAACAAAATCCGCCATATTTTCCACCCTGCATATGGCATCGGACGCTATTGGACTTTTCTTGAATATTTCAAATGTTTCCTCAATTTCGTTCGGATTCTCGGCTTCGAGCGTTAAGGTCACGGCGGAGTCGGTGGAGACGGGGAGCCCTAATTCGCGAGCCAAATTGACGGATTCTGCGAGCAGGGAATCACTTTTGTTCAGCAGGAAGCTTATTTTGTCGTCCACTTTGATTTTTTTATGCTCCACCAGCGCGCAATAGGCGGAGAAGTAGCAAGCGACCAACGGCGCGGACCGCCCTTTGGGGACGGAATCAAGAGTTGACAAATCGGGAGAATCCTTTGCAATTTGAGCCGCTTTTTCTTGAATTTCCGCCATGTCCCCGTCGACGCCCACCGCCATAAAATTATCGCCTTTTTGAGTGACGATTTTCAGCTGCTGGAATTCCGCAATGTCATTACGCGGGAAAAACGCGATTATTCGGGAATGCTCCACATTTCTGTAGCCCTTAAGCATAGCGGCGCAGGAATCGCCATCGACTGCCGCAAGCACGTTTTCGGGAAGCAAAAAAGGCAGGAATTGAGCGTAGATGTCGTGATAAGTATTTGTCGGACCATGCCAAAGCTCCAGAATGTATTGATTATCGGACTTCGCAAAAATCGGGGCAATAGTCATAGTTTTAAAGTTTTCGAGCGTGTATGCCTTGTTAGCCTTTTTTTCGATGGAATTCAGTGGGAATTCCGTAAAAATGCGCGAAAGAACAAACGCCGCGCGCTGGGGGTAAGCGAGAGGTATTAGTCTGGGAATGGAGTTGGATATGTTCATAAAACACCCATTTCTTTCCGAAAATCATTCGACATTTATATCTTAAATTTTTCCCCGGTGAGTTTTTCGTATGCCTCCGCGTATTTTGCGGAAGTGGTGTCGATAACCTTTTGCGGAAGCTCGGGCGGCGGCGGAGTTTTGTTCCAACCGCTGGAGGAGAGCCAGTCGCGCAGAAATTGCTTGTCAAAGCTGTCCTGCCTGCGTCCCGGCTGATATTTATCCACTGCCCAAAAACGGCTGGAATCCGGCGTCAATACCTCGTCGGCGAGCGTCAGCACGCCGTTAGAATCCAGCCCGAATTCAAACTTTGTGTCTGCAATTATAATCCCGCGGCTTTCGGCGTATTCCGCGCATTTTTGATATATTTCCAGCGACTTGTCGCGTATTGCGGACGCGTTTTCCTCACCGACAAGAGAAATAGTCTCTTCAAATGAAATCAATTCATCATGCCCTATTCCCGCCTTGGTCGAGGGTGTGTATATCGGAATGTCAAGCTTCTGCGATTCCACCAGCCCCTTGGGCAATGAAATGCCGCAAATTTCGCCTGTTTCCTTATAAGCGTCCCAGCCCGAGCCCGAAATATATCCGCGCACAATGCACTCTATAGGCAGCATCATCAGCTTTTTTACAAGAACGCTGCGCCCTTCAAATTCAGGGGTGCGGAATTCCGCGGGCATGTCGGCGGAGTTGGTCGAAACTAAGTGGTTGGGCATTATATCGGCGGTAAAATTGAACCAAAATTCCGAAATTCTATTCAAAATTACACCTTTTTTAGGTATAAGTTCATTCAAAACAACATCGTAGGCGGAAATACGGTCGGTAGTTACTAAAAGCAGATTATCATCAACGTCATAAACATCGCGAACTTTTCCGGAAGCGATTTTATTCATACAAAGAACATCTCCTTCACTCAAGTATATTATCACGTTTTAAAGCATTTGTCAAGGGATATTTTTCTCCTTGACAAATCGGCTGAAATAGGATACAATAAAAATTAGAGGGAGAGATGATTGCTTAAATGTATACGTCGTATGAAAATCCACTTTGCAAACGTTATGCAAGCCGTGAAATGCAGGAGATTTTTTCCGCGCGGACGAAATTCACCCTATGGCGCAAATTGTGGATTGCACTGGCGGAGGCGGAGCAGGAGTTGGGGCTGCCGATTTCTGACGCGCAAATTGCTGAAATGAAAGCGAATGTCGATAATATTGACTATGCCTTGGCGGAACGCCGCGAGAGTGAGGTGCGTCACGATGTTATGGCGCATATATTCGCGTTTGGCGAAGCCGCGCCGGGGGCAAAGGCGATTATTCATTTGGGCGCAACGTCTTGTTTTGTGGGCGACAACACGGATATTATTCTCATAAAACGCGCGTTTGAGCGTGTGCGGCGTCTTTTGGTGACGGCAATTTCCACCCTCGCGGATTTTGCCGAAAAATACAAAAATGTGGCTTGCCTTGCCTACACGCATTTTCAGGCGGCGCAGCCGACAACCGTGGGAAAACGCGCATCTCTTTGGCTTAACGACCTGCTGATGGATTTAGAGCAGCTGGATTTTGTACATAATCAGCTAAAGCTTCTCGGGTGCAAGGGTACGACGGGGACGGGCGCGAGCTTTTTGGAGCTTTTTGACGGCGACCACGATAAGGTAAAGGAATTGGAGAGGAAAATTGCGCGGAAAATGGGATTTTCGGAGTGCTATTCGGTTAGCGGGCAGACGTATTCGCGCAAGGTTGACTATTACGTCCTAAGCGTTTTGAGCGCGATAGCGCAGTCCGCCCACAAATTTTCCAACGATATGCGCTTGCTTGTTCATTTGAAGGAGTTTGACGAGCCTTTTGAAGAGAAGCAAATAGGGTCGTCGGCGATGGCGTACAAGCGGAACCCCATGCGGAGTGAACGGATGGCGTCGCTTGCGCGGTATGTTATCGCGGGGGCGCAGAACGCGGCAATGACGGCGAGCGAGCAGTGGTTTGAGCGTACGCTGGACGATTCCGCCAACAGGCGTATTAGCATTCCTGAGAGTTTTTTGGCGATAGATGCGGCGCTGTCGCTGTATATCAACGTGATAAGCGGCGTCCGCGTCTATGAAAAAATGATTGAGAAGCATTTGACGAAGGAGCTGCCGTTTATGGCGACGGAGAATATATTGATGAATTGCGTTAAAAAGGGCGGCGACAGGCAAGCGTTGCATGAGGCGATTCGGAGGCACTCGACGGCGGCGGCGGACAAAATCAAGCAGGAGGGCGCGGATAACGACCTTGTCGAAAGGATATCGGCGGACCCACAATTTGCGCTTAACAGCGGGGAATTGCACAATATAATCGACGCGAAAAAGTTTATCGGGCGCGCTCCGGAGCAAGTAGATGAATTTTTGGAGGTTGTGCGTGATGTTTTGCGCGGCAGTGAAGATTCTGCAAAAGAAAACGTGGAAATCAAGATATAATTTGCTTTAAAAAGGAGGAACGGAATATGCTCACGGCTGTGGTTGGTATAAATTGGGGTGACGAGGGTAAGGGACGCATGGTTGATTTACTTTCGGAACATTATGATGTAATATGTCGTTATCAGGGCGGAAACAACGCGGGACACACGGTTGTGAATGACCGCGGGAAGTTTATCCTTAATATATTGCCGTCGGGGGTTTTGCGCGATGGCACCGTAAATGTCCTTGGCACAGGCATGGTGCTTGACCTCGAGCATTTAATGCATGAAATGGGCAGTTTGCAGGCGCAGGGCGTGGAAGTCAGCGCGTCCAATCTTAAAATCAGCAATCGCGCCACAATATGCTTTCCGTATCACAAAATGCAGGACGTGCTGGAAGAGGACCGACTCAAGGATAATAAATATGGGTCTACGCGGCGTGGAATTGCGCCTGTTTACGCGGATAAATACATAAAAAAGGGCTTGCGGATGGGGGATTTGCTTAATCTCACAACCTTTCGCGAGAAGCTCAAACACATATTGGACTGGAAAAATCTGATTTTACGCGGCGTGTACGGTGAGACGGAAATAGATATTGAGGATATTATGGCTTGGATTACGGAATTTGGAGCGCCGTTGAAATCTTTCATATGCGACACTGGCGAATATCTGGAGCAAGCCGTTTCGGGCGGAAAGAACATAATATTTGAGGCACAGCTGGGCGCGCTTAGGGATATCGATTACGGAATTTATCCTTTCACGACCAGCTCGCAGACGCTGAGTTCTTACGCGACGACGGGAGCGGGAATTCCTTGGGCAAAGCTGGATAATGCGGTGGGCATCGTGAAGGCTTATTCTTCATGCGTGGGGGAAGGACCGTTTGTTTGCGAAATGTTCGGCATTGAGGGCGAGCGTCTGCGTGAGGCGGGTTCGGAATACGGTGCGGCGACAGGCAGACCGCGGCGGGTTGGCGGATTTGATGTGCCGGCGTCAAAATATGGGGTTAAGGTGCAGGGGGCGAGCTATCTTGCGCTCACGAAGCTGGACGTTTTGACTGGGCTGGGCGACATTCCCGTTTGCGTGGCTTATGAAATAAACGGGAAGAGGACGACAGAATTCCCGATTGGGGATGATTTAACAGCGGCAAAGCCCATTTTTGAGACCTTTGAGGGATTTAATAAAGAGATATCGAATTGCAGAAAAATGGAGGATTTGCCTAAAAGTGTGCGTAAATACATAGATTATTTGGAAAATGCGCTTGAGTGCGAGATTAAGTATATTTCTGTCGGTGAAAGAAGAGGGGACTATATTGAACGGTAAATTAAGGCGGGGCGGCTTTAGTAAATGCGCAAAATGCGCGGAGGAAGAGGAATCGTGTCCGCATTTGGAGTTGAATTGCGGAAGGAATGAATTTGCGGACAAGCTACATGAGGAATGCGCGGTGTTCGGCGTAAGCTTGATTAATCGAAATGACGCGCCTATTGTAACCTACAACGGGCTTGTTTCGTTGCAGCATCGCGGGCAGGAGGGCGCGGGAATAGCGTCGATAGTTGACGGGAACATCGACTGTTTTAAAAAGGTCGGGCTGGTGGGCGAGGTATTCAGCAAAAAAGCGATTGTGCGCTTGCCCGAGAGTCAGGTTTCGGTGGGGCACACGCGATATTCCACCACGGGGGCGAATTTGTTGTGCAACGTGCAGCCAATCAGGACCGAATATTTGACGGGGCGCATTGCCACCTCGCACAACGGCAACGTGATTAACGCGCTTTCCATCAAAAACAAGCTGAAAAAAGAAGGAGTGAAATTTAGCTCCACGACGGACAGCGAAGTAATTTCCTCGTTGATTGC
>JAISFC010000076.1 GCA_031263785.1 Clostridiales bacterium
CTATCTCCTCGCTCATTTCAACCGGGAGCGCAAACACCGTGTACTTTATCAGCCGCGTATATAGCTCCGCGATTTCCCTAATAAGCTCTTTCACCTGCGCCGCCTTCTCGTTGATAAGACGTTGCAGGTCCCTCATTTCGTCTTGGGGCAGCGCCGGCTTGTTCATTATGTTTTCGATGTAATACCTGTACCCCAAATCCGAAGGAATTCGCCCCGCGGAAACATGCGGCTGCTCAAGATACCCCATATCCTCGAGGTCCGCCATTTCATTCCGAATCGTCGCTGGCGAGAAGTTTAGCTCCTGCATCTTCGACACCGTGCGCGACCCTACAGGCTCTCCCGTTTCAATGTAGCTCTCGATTACCGCTTGCAATACGCGTTTTTTCCGCTCATCCAACATGCAAACCACCTCGTTAGCACTCGCGTCTTTTGAGTGCTAACAATATGATATCACCAATATTGATAATTGTCAATACTTTTTTTGAAATTTTTTTATGCGACGCCGTTTTTTATTTATACAAGCGCCAAATTTTGCGAAATCAAATAGCTTCAACTCTATTCCAGTCCTTGGTTTCACTGTCGAGAACCACGGCGCTTCTATTCTTTTTCAGCAATTCTACAATGTGATAAACGTCAATCCAAATTTGATTGTTCCCCTCTTTTTGGCTCTCATCAAAAATCAGTTGCAACCCAAAATGCAAGTGCGGAGTTTCAATATTATTTACACCTTCTTTGGTCGAATATCCGCTTCTTCCCAAGTATCCGATTACATCACCCGCCTGAACGGGGTCGCCCTCTTTGAACTTATTATTAAAAGGATGGTCCTTCCTTAAATGCGCATAATAATAGTATCTTTTGCCATCTGCCGAACGTATCCCCACACGCCATCCGCCATACTGATTCCAGCCCATCGCCTCAATAACTCCGCTTTCTACCGCAATAATCGGCGTCCCTACGCTTCCCATTAAATCGTTGCCCAAATGTTTGCGCTTAAAACCATACTCGCGTACGCTGCCGAAGTCGTTGTGATGGCTGTATGACCAATTTTTCGCGACCGGCGAAAACACTTTCAGCCCATAGCGCACCGTGTCACCCTGCCGGTTTTCCCCTACAAATTCACTCAAAATCGCCCGATACACTTCATTATAAAAGGGAAAATATTTCAAATCAGCAGCCATATCCTCTATTTTCTCCCCCTTTTTTAATCGCTCCGCGCACTCGTCGATGTATTGACCGACCTTTTTTCGGTCGCTCGCCTTGGTCACGTTTCCGTAGTTTTTCGCAACGGAATAAGACAGCAAATCTATCCAATCCAAATGATTTTCCTCTCCATAAGATTTAACATCATAGTTATAAGCCTGCGTTAATAAGGCGTTTGTAAGGTCGAACTGCGCCCATCTTATATATTTGCTCTCTGTCGGCGTCGGCGTTTCCACCGTATCCGTCGGCTCGGTGCAACTCCACGGCGGAGTGTACGGGCGAAATTGCAGGTATACAAAGCTCCCCCCGATAAGCGCAACAATTACTGCTAAAACAATAAGGAAAGTCTTGGTTTTAAATATCAAAAACATAAAAAACACCTCTGTAGGTAAACATATTAATCCGGAGGTATGCCTATGCGCATTTTTATTGAACGCTGTCGAGAAGACGACATTTGGGGCATGGCGGCAAAATGTTCATATTACATGCTGTTTTCCTTCTTCCCCCTTGCTCTTTTCACGCTGTCGGTCTTTGCCGGCGCGGATTTCCTAACGGACACTAACGTCTTGGAGCTGACGCTGCCGCAATTTGTACGCGAGATGATAAACGATGTGTCCGTAGCTGTCCCCCAACGCGAAATAACCGTCATATCCCTCGTTTTGCTCGCTTGGTCCGTGTACAAGTCGATACGTGCGCTTCGTGCGGGTACGCGCAAAATTTATCAGCGCAAAATAAGCGGGCGCGAGGTCTTTTTAGGCTGCATTATTACCGCTTTTGGGTGGGTCCTTGCCACATGGGGATTTGAATTATATATGAAGCTTTTCAACAATTACTCCGCTCTTTATGGGCAAATTGGGCTGGTTCTCGGACTCGCCCTATGGCTGTACGTTATCGCCCTTATCGTCTTCATATCGTCTGAGGTAAATAAAAATTTTCAAAAAAGCTTGCATTCTAAACAAAAACATGATATACTTTCATAATGAGACATGAGAGGAATGAATTAAAGTGAAACGCAACGACTTACGGAACATAGCTATAATCGCGCATGTTGACCACGGTAAAACTACACTCGTAGACAAATTTTTAAAGCAGGGAGGTATTTTCCGCGAAAATCAAAACGTAGCGGTGCGCGTGATGGATAACAACGATTTGGAGCGCGAACGTGGGATTACTATCTTTTCTAAAAATGCGTCTACATATTATAACGACGTTAAAATCAACATAGTCGACACTCCCGGTCACGCCGATTTCAGCGGAGAGGTCGAGCGCGTCCTTAAGATGGTAAATGGCGTAATACTGCTGGTGGACGCCGCCGAGGGTCCTATGCCTCAAACGCGGTTCGTGCTGGAACGCGCGCTGGAGTTGGGACATAAAATTATCATCGTCGTCAACAAAATAGATAAGAAAGACGCGCGATGTATCGAGGTCGTCGACGAAATCCTTGAGCTTTTCATGGATTTAAACGCAACGGACAGTCAACTCGATAGTCCAATTATTTTCACTTCCAGCCGAATGGGTACCGCGGGGCTCACTCCCGACACTCAAAAAGAGGATTTATCCGTGCTTTTTTCAACTATCCTGAATTATATCCCCTCGCCCGAAGGCGATGAAAATGGTGATTTCCAAATGCTCGTGTCCGCCATAAGTTATAACGAATACGTCGGGCGCATGGCGGTTGGGCGCATTGAGCGCGGCACGCTCAATCAAGGGCAGGAGGTTGTGGTGTGCGATTATCACAATTCCCATCCCCCATATAAATCTAAAGTAGTGAACGTTTACCAGATTGACGGCACAGACAAATCCACTGTAGAAACCGCTACAATCGGCGACATTGTTTGTGTTTCGGGCGTGGAAAATATCACAATCGGCGACACAATTACCTCAATAGCTAACCCCGAGCCGCTGGAGTTTGTAAAAATCGGCGAGCCCACATTGGAAATGACTTTTTCCGTCAATGACAGCCCTTTTGCGGGCAAGTCAGGCAAGTTTGTCACGTCCCGTCAAATACACGACAGGCTGAAAAACGAGATGCTTAAAGACGCTTCGCTCAAGGTGCTCCCCGGTGAAACCGCCGATAGCTTTAATGTGGCGGGGCGCGGTGAAATGCATCTTTCTATCTTAATCGAAACTATGCGCCGCGAAGGATATGAGTTCGCGGTTAGCACCCCTCGCGTGATTTATAAGGAAATAAACGGTGAGCGCAATGAGCCGCTGGAACGCATGATTATCCATGTTCCCGCGGACGGCGTAGGTGCGGTGATGGAGAAAATCGGCGCGCGTAAAGCCGAGCTTGTGCAAATGACCCCAAGCGGCGACCGTATGCGCCTTGAGTATATAATTCCTGCGCGGAGCCTCTTTGGATACCGCAACGAATTCTTAACGGACACGCGGGGCGAGGGCACTCTAGACACCGTTTTTGAGGGTTATGCGCCATATAAAGGCGAAATACCGCGCAGGAACACAGGGTCGCTAGTTGCGTTTGAAACCGGTGAGTCGGTCGCTTACGGGCTGTTTAACGCGCAAATGCGGGGTACGCTTTACATCGGAGCCGGTACTCCCGTCTATGAAGGAATGGTAATCGGACGGTCGCCAAAAGCCGGTGATATTGCCCTTAATGTCTGCAAAAAGAAACAGCTCACCAATACCCGCGCGTCCGGCAGCGACGACGCCCTTCGCCTAACCCCACACAAGCAATTGAGCCTGGAAGAAGCCATAGAAGCGCTGGCGGATGACGAGATTCTCGAGGTCACTCCCGAGGCTTTCAGGCTTCGCAAGCGGATTTTAGACGCCCAGCTGCGCGGCAAAATGCACAATTAATTCTAATTACAGCAACATGTCTTTTGACGAAACCTCTGTCTTAATCGTCTTTACGACGTTCGCACAAATTCCGCAAATACTTTATCTCATTAGGATTCAAATGCCTGAATCGCCCAACAGGCAAATTCCCAAGCAGGATATTCCCAATCTCCGCACGATTCAACTCCAAAACTTTATGCCCTATTGCATCAAACATTCTACGTATTTGTCGGTTACGCCCTTCATGGATGGTTATTCTTAAATGTGTTTTATTTTTAAATTGCTTTATTATATCCAGCCTTGCAGGCGCGGTTTTTCGCCCGTCAAGGTAAATGCCTTTACAGACCTTTTCAACATCTCCCGCAAGTATTTCCCCCGCAACAACTACTTCATATTGCTTGTCAACCGCCATCGAAGGGTGGGTAAGCGCGTATGCTACATCCCCGTCATTTGTGAGAATAATGGCTCCGGATGTGGCTATATCCAACCTCCCCACAGGGAAAATTCTGGCGGTAATTTCGTCACTCACTAAATCCATCACCGTCTGTCTGCCGCGCTCGTCCTTGCTTGTCACAATTGTTCCCACCGGTTTATTCAGCAATATGTACATCTTTTTATCTGTAAAGGTTATAGCCTTGCCACCCAAGGTCACTGCGTCCCCGAGCGTTACCTTGACCCCTAATTCCCGCACTATTTCACCATTTACACACACTTTTCCCTCTTTTATTAATTCCTCAGCTTTGCGTCGCGAGGCTACGCCACAGTCTGCCAAAAATTTCTGCAAACGAATCTCCTTCATCTTTTGTTCCTTCAACCTCTTTCACCACCAAAATAGATTTCCCCAATATTTCCCGCCCGTTAATCGCGCGGATTTCCCCTACAATATCACCTGACTTCGCTTTATTCGCGATAGCTTGGTCAATATCATATTCAAACTCCACTCTCGCCAATTCGTCGTCAGTTATCGCGCCCGACAGTTCTTCCCCCAAAACTAAACCGGCATATTTATTTTTTACTGTAATCGTCTTTACATATGCTCCCTCTTCCATTAATACGTGCTTTTTAAAGGCTGAAAATCCGTAGTTCAGCATATTCGTATGGTCCGCCCAGTCGTCCGGAGCATTGAGCGTCACCGCAATAAGCTGCAGCTCTCCCCGAGTTGCGGAACTGACCAGCGTACGCCCCGTTTTCTTCGTATATCCCGTCTTTACGCCGTTCGCGCCTTCGTACATCGTGAGCATTTTATTATGATTGGTCAGCGACCTGCCCCACTCATATCCCGCGCGCGGTATCGTTTTGTGCGTCGTCTTCACTATCGCGGCGAATGCCTCATTGCGAAAAGCGTATCTGGTGATTTGCGCAAGGTCGAACGCCGTCGTATAGTGATTCGGGTCCGCCAGCCCGTGAGGGTTTGTAAAATTCGTGTGATTCGCACCTATTTTCTTCGCCGTCTCATTCATCATCTGCGCGAATTTATCAATTGAGCCGCCAACATGCTCCGCTATCGCCACTGCCGCATCGTTCCCCGACGTCAACATAAGCGCGTATAACAGCTCTTCCATGGTCAGCTTTTCGCCTTCCATCAGCCAAATGGAGGTCCCCTCCGTGCGCGCCGCGTTTGCCCCCGCCGTCACAATATCATTCAACTTTGCACGTTCTAATGCTACAATCGCCGTCATAATCTTTGTAGTGCTCGCCATACCCAACCGCTCGTATCCGTTGCTTTCAAAGAGTACTCTGCCGTTTTCGGCATCTATAAGTATCGCGCTGTTTGCCGATAAGCCCAGCCCTCTAACCTGCGTCACCCTGCAAAATAATAGCAGCGTCAAAATTATTGCAATTTTTATTTTCGCCTTGTACACCATACCACCTCTTTAAGAATGATATGCTGCAATAACACATCTAATTCAGCGTAAAATAATTCGACGTTTTTGCGGCGATTCCTCCGGAAATATTCAAATTATCATCACTATTTTAACATATTTTATTTTTTTTGTCAATAAAGTATTGACATTTGCCTCAGTAAGTGCTAAAATGGCATATGGAGTGATTTGTATGCTTATTAAACGTGCGGAAACTGTAGTTATTTGCGGGGCGGGGCGGTTCGGCGCCAGCCTTGCGGGGAAATTGTCAGAACATGGATACGGCGTTACTATCGTGGACAAAAAAGAAGATTCGTTTCGTAAAATTCCCGATAATTTCAGCGGTTATTACACTGTCGGGGACGCTACTGACATTGATTTTCTCCAAAGTATCGGGGCGGATAAAGCGTCTTTTGTAATTGCGACTACCAATGATGACAATACAAATTCGATGATAGGTCAGATTGCGGGACGTCTATTGAACGTTAAAAATGTTTATATCAGGCTCAATGATGACGAAAAGTCCGAGCTGGTTTCGGAATTTGATAATATAAAGGTCATTTCGCCTCATTCGCTGTCCTTAACGGAGTTTGAGCGTTTGAGCGGACTGACTATGACGGATTAGGAGTGTTAAATTATGAAAATATCACCTGATGAGGATGTAAAAATAGTCATAGCCGGCGGTAAGCAAAAGGCTGACTTTTTGATTAACATGCTGCTGGATAAGGGCTTTGAGCCGGTGGTCATTAACGAAGACTCCGCCCAATGCGAATATCTGGCAAAAAAATATAGGATTCCCGTTATTTGGGGCAATCCCGCAAAGTTGTACACCCTTTACGACGCTAATATAGAAGGCTCGGACATCATGATAGCGCTGCATTACGGCGACGCGGATAATCTCGCCATATGTCAAGCCGCCGAAAAGCTGTTCGGCATCAAGAAAACTGTAGCCGTGGTTTCCAACCCCAAAAACGTCGAGGTATTCCGGAAGCTCGGGGTTAAGACCGTTATCAGCGCTACCTACACGGTTTCCAACATTATCGAGCAGGCGTCCATTGTGGGCAATATCGTCAACACGCTCCCCATCGAGGACGACAAGGTTGTTATCACAAGGCTGCTAATTGACGAAAACTCGCCCGTTATCGGCATGCAAATTAAAGATATCCCTCTGCCCGAAAACGTGATTATCAGCTGTATAATCCGGCAAACGGGCATAACCGTCCCGAACGGGCAAACGGTTATAACTAAAGACGATAAATTAATGATAATTTCCGACCCTTCTCTGCAAAGGAAGGTTCTGGAAATAATGACGGGAAGCAGAAAAAAGTCCGAAGCGTGACATAAGCTTAAATTACCAAAAGGGATGGTGGGCATGCAGTCAAAAGAAAAAATCCGCGGTGTGCAGCTAATAATGGGATATTGGGGCTTTATTATAATGCTTTCGGGCTTCATAACGCTGCTGCCGTTGCTTGTGCTATTCGCCTATCCCGAAGAATTTACCCACGCCAAATGCTTTTATATCCCCGGCATAATCGCCATTTTTGTGGGCTACGCGCTCACATTGCTAATCCGCGGGAAAGGGAAGGGAATTTTCCGCCAGCATCAGGAGGCTGTTATTCTGCTCGGGGCATGGTTCTTCGCGATATTGATTGCCGCGCTTCCCTTTATGATTTCCGGCAATTACAACCTCGCGCAGTCAGTTTTCGAGTCCACAAGCGGCTTTACCACCACGGGAATGACCATCGTAAACCCGGACTCCACCCCCAAGCTCTTCCTGATGCACCGCAGTTTAACTATGTTTTTCGGCGGGGTCGGATTGATGTTGGTGTTGATGTCCGTCCTGAGCGACAGCATGGGTATGCGCCTCTACAACGCGGAGGGGCACAAGGACCGTCTTCTGCCTAATTTAATCAGATCCGCCCGACTCCTATTTTCCATTTATTCCGGGTACATCATCGCGGGTATGCTCATTTACAGGGGATTGGGGATGAGTTGGTTCGACAGCTTAAACCACTCCATAAGCGTATATGCAACGGGCGGCTTCTCGACGCGCAGCGGGGGCATTGGCTCATACAACAGCCTACCGATTGAAATTGCGACTATGGTGTTCATGCTTTTAGGCGCGGTCAACTTCGTTATGCACTTGTACTTATTAAGAGGGAAATTTAAGACCTTTATGTCGCATTGCGAAAACAAATTTACGGTGTTTCTCATTGCGCTTTTTGTGCCGTTGATTGCGTTTATTTCAGTAAATTCAATATATAACACATTTTCTGAAAGCTTTCGGTTCGCCTTTTTCAACGTCATCGCTACGTTCACCACCACAGGCATCAGCGCAGGAGCGCCCTTAAGCGCGTATGCAGCGCCGGTAATCTTCCTCATGATACTTTTAATGTTCATCGGCGGCTCATCGGAATCGACGGCAGGTGCGATAAAGCAATATCGTGTGTGGGTTGCGTTAAAAGCGCTTTGGTGGGACTTGCGCGACAGATTTTCCAACAAACGCGTTGTCCGCGCAAATCTCATAAACAGGTTCGGAAAAATCGAAGCCCTGACGCCGCAAGAAACACGCGGAACGCTGGCTTTTATTATGTGGTACGTCGGCATAGCGTTGATTGGCACATTCATATTCATGCTTTTCGGAAATCCTCTGCAAAACTCACTATTCGAGTTCGCATCCGCCTTGGGCAACGTAGGCTTCAGCACGGGCATTACGAACTATTACGCGCACCCCATTATACTATGGACGGGTACTATAGGCATGTTTATCGGTAGGCTGGAAATTATGATAGTGTTTATGGGGCTCGGCAGCATAATATCCAGCGTTAAACGCAGGCTCGACTGATATTAATCCGGAAAGTGCATATCCATTTTGCCCTTATCCTTGCCAAACGCATCAAGCAGCCCTTCAACCAGCCCGGGTACGGCTCCCAACAAATTCGCCGTGATATTAGAACCGCCCTCCATATCCATTAAACGTACGTCGCCGTCCGGCGCAACTACCAAAAACGCCACCGGCTCTATCGATACTCCACCGCCTCCGCCGCCTCCGAATGAGCTCTTTTCGCGGTCCTTGTCGTTAGAAAAATCCGTCCCTCCAACGCCGAAACCGACGGAAATCTTTGAAACCGGAATTATAACCGTCCCATCCTTAGTTTCAACGGCTTGTCCGACTATCGTGTTTACGTCGGCAATTCCCTGAATCCCCTCAAGAGTTGACTGCAACATACCTTTAATTGAATTTTCATTCGACATTATTCATTCCTCCAATGCTAATCGGCGCGCTATGTTCCCGCCTTGCTCTATCTTCAATTAAGCAAACCTATCTTGCGAAGCTCCGACCAAAGCTTTAACAGCTTTACTACCCTAAACTTTATCACAACATTACCGCCGATGTCAAACATAATTTTATTATGCTGCGGGTGTACCACCATTTCGCACTTTTCCTCTATAGTTAAAATATTCCCGATAAATCCCCCGATTAACCCTAAAAGCGCAGACGCCGCCCCGCAAGCTATCCCCGTCAACGCGGGATTCCCCACCCCGACGTCAATGAAAACACTGTAGCTCTTTACGCGGATTTTGCGGTTTATAAGCCGCAGGGATTCGTCAAACATCGCCTTTTTAGACTTAAATTCCTTCGTCGTCTTGTTTATAAATTCCATGACATGCGTATACTCCATCGTCTTTTTTGCCTTTGTTTTCTTCGAGATTTTTTTGTGAAAAGCAAAAACCTTTATCTTATAAATATACGCGGCAAAATACATTTTCTTATCAAAATATCCGACGTTTACCGTCCATTTCACAAAACAAAGAACTATAACCAGACCCAAGCACCAAAGGACTACCTGCAAAATTATATTAAGAATTAACCATAATATCGTCATTTTCCATCTCCCCTTCCTCCGCGCTTAGCGCTTCCGTTTGAAACTGTGACAACGGCGGCAACTCATCAAGCGAAGCCAGCCCGAACGTGCGCAAAAAGCACTCGGTAACGGAGTACAGCACCGGTCGCCCGGGAGCGTCTACCCGCCCGCTTTCTTCTATTAAATCCCGCTCCAGCAATTTGATTATGCTGAATTTACATTCCACGCCGCGTATTTTTTCAATGAATTGGCGCGTAACCGGCTGCTTATACGCAATTATCGCGAGTACCTCAACTGCCGCCGCGGACAACGGCTTGAATATCTTAGGCGTTACGATTTTCGACACAAAAATGCCGTATTCATCGCGGGTTGACATCTGATATTTCGTCCCGACACGAATGATTTTCACTCCGCGCATACCGCTCCCATATTCGCTTTCCATCTCGGCAATAATGCCGCTCAATTGTTCAGGCGTCACTCCCGCTATTTCAGCAAGTTTTGCGCTCTCTATGCCGTCGCCCGCCGCAAACAAAGCCGCCTCTATTATTCCCTGCACATTCACTAATCGTCACCCCGCAACCGTTGTATATTCTTCCCTTTTCACAAGTTTACCGCGATTTATCTCTATTTTGTTCAGCCTCAGCAGCTCCAGCACCGCCAAAAATCCTGCCACAATCTCCATTCTGGAGTCCATACTTTCAAAAAATTCTTCAAATTCCACTTGCGCGCCGCACTCCAACGCGTTGAGAAGCTCCCTCATCTTTGATATTATCGTCACTTTTTGCCGCCCCATAATGTGCGCAAATTCTTGCTTAGACGGCTTTGCCAAAAAATCCTTGCGTTCAAGAATATTCGCCAGCGCGTCCTGTAGCCTCTCAATATCTAAGTCTTTGAACGTAAAATCATGCACCGCCGGCTCTATATAGCTCGGCTCCTTAAAAAATATATTGTCCCCCGCCGTCTGACGAACGCCCACAACCTCCGCCGCCTGCTTAAAAATTTGATACTCCTGCAATAGCCGCACAAGCTCCTCGCGCGGGTCCTCATCAGCGTCCTCATTATCGTTTTTGGGCAGAAGCATCTTGGACTTGATAAGCAAAAGCTGCGCAGCCATCACCAAGAAATCACTTGATACCTCCAAATCCATCTTTTCCATATGCTCCAAATACTCCAAATATTGCCGCGTTATAACCGCAATCGGTATATCATAAATATCAACTTTATTTTTTTGCACAAGGGACATCAAAAGCTCAATCGGTCCCTCAAATGCCTGCGTTTTAAATTCCATCAAATCCATGACGTCACCACCATCAGCGCATCAATTACCGCGTTTTGCGCTATACGCATTATCGGCGATAGGACGTTTATTATTAAAAACAATACAAAAATGCCGTAATGTTCCATTCTATACATAAATTCCCTCGTCCTGTACGGCAAAAAGCAAGTCAGAATTTTCGAGCCGTCTAAAGGCGGGAAAGGTATTAAATTAAAGACCATTAACAGCACGTTTATCTCCGCCATGCTCACACAAAATAATCCCAATGTCGAAAGTAATTGTGACGGCAACGCCAATCGCTGCAGCACCTGAAAGTAGACCAGCAGCGATACAAACGCTAACAATAAATTAGACAAAGGTCCCGCAAGCGAGACAAGAATAGTATCGCGTTTGTAATTTCTAAAATTCCTCGGGTTTATCGGCACGGGATTTGCCCAGCCAATCGGCAGTAATAATATCGCGAACAAGCCCATTTGCGTCAGATGCACCCGCGGGTCCAATGTTATACGCCCTAAATTCCGCGCCGTGGGGTCGCCCAGCTTGAACGCCACCCACGCGTGGGATATCTCATGAATGGTTGCCGAAAACAATAAAATAACAAGGTATAACAGGCATATTCTAAGCGGAACGCCTTGCAAATACAGCCATAGCATGTCTTAACACGTCCTATCTATCATTTCTCGCTAAATCTTCATATCTTTCGCGCATTACAATAATTTTGCTGTCCCCGTCCTTGACCAGCGCCACAGCAGGACGCGTTATGCGGTTATAATTGCTCGCCATGGAATAATTATAAGCGCCCGTCGCTTGTACCACTATTAAATCCCCTGTTTCCACATGAGGCAGCATGGCGTCTTTTATCAGAATATCTCCGCTCTCACAGCACTTCCCCGCAATTGTGACCATCTCTAAATTCCCGTCCTGCGGCTTGTTCGCCCGCAACGCCTCATACTCACTGCCGTACAGAATATATCGCGGATTATCGCACATTCCACCATCCACCATGACGTACTTGCGCACGCCCTGTATGTCCTTGACCGCGCCCACCGTGTAAATCGTAATGCCCGCATTGCCGACGATAGACCTCCCCGGCTCCATAATCAGCTTAGGGAGCGAGATTTTATTCTTCTTCGCCGCCGCTTCCACCGCTTTCGCTATCGCCTTCACGTACTCCTCAATCGAACACGGCGTATCGCTTTGAGTGTATTTTATACCGCAACCGCCACCTATATCAAATTCGGTAATTTCAATATTATTTTCCTTTTTAACCTTTGCTATAAATTCCATCATTCGCGACGCCGCCAAGCAAAATGGCTCCGTATCAAAAATTTGCGAACCTATATGGCAGTGTACCCCTAAAATATTTAAATTCTTCAGCTTTTTCGTGTACTCAAAAACCTTGTCCGCCTCGCCGTTTTCCAGCCCCACGCCAAATTTCGAGTCAATCTGCCCCGTCTTAATAAACTCATGCGTATGCGCCTCAATTCCCGGCTTAATCCGAATCAGCACGTTCGCCTTCTTCCCAAATTCGCCCGCAATCATGTTTATTTGGTCCAGCTCCGGCATATTATCGGCGATAAAAGCGTGAATCCCGTGCTCAAACGCAAGCTCTATCTCCTCAAGGCTCTTGTTGTTTCCATGAAAATAAACCTTATTCCCGGGGAAATCTCCGAGCACCGCCGTATACAATTCGCCGCCGGACATCACGTCAGCGCCCAGCCCTTCTTCCTTCATAATGCTGTATATCCGCTTGCAGCAAAAAGCCTTGCTCGCGTAAAGAACCATCGCCTCACCGCTATAGTGCTTAGCAAGCGCATCCTTATAAGCGCGGCAATTTTCGCGAATTTTCATCTCGTCCATGACATACAGCGGCGTCCCGTACTTGCGTACCAGCTTCGAAATTTTAACTCCGCCAATTACAATCTCGTTGTCTTTAGCCTCCAAACAATCCATAACAAACATATCATCACTCCTAATTGCCTTCAAGCGCATCAGTCAGCCAAAATTCGCCTATATCCAACGCGCTGTACAAGCCATCACGCTCCGCCTTCTTTATAATGCGTTCCTTCCCCGGTGCGGCATTTGTTTGCAAGTTAATCACTATATGCGTGGACACATCTAAGTCCTTCGCCTTCTTAGTCTCCTCAATTTGCATACAAATAATATATTTGTCATCGTGATTTCCGTAATAAATTAAATTGCCTTTTCTCAGCAGCGGCTTGTCTTTGTATGTGAGAACCGCGTCCGATTCCGTCTTTTTAGCGCTCATAACAACACCCCTTTTCTTCACTCCTTATATTTTATCAGATATCGGCGAATTTGTCAAACTTTAATTTTCGCTTGACAACACGGCGAAATAAGGATATAATCTCTAATTAGAGGTGGTATTCGTGCAAAACGTGTTGACGTTAAAAGAATTAATTGATGAACAGCAGCTGGAAATCATTCATCTTCCGGAAAAATTATTGACAACGCAGATAACTTCACCCCACGCAAACCGCTGTGGTATGGCGCTTATGGGCTTCCACAAGCTGCACAGAGAGGACTGCGTTCAAATTATGGGCTTCAGAGAGGTTGAGTATTTATCCACCCTGCCTCCGCCCGAACGCGAATTGCATGTGCGCGACTTCCTTAAGATGGGGATGCCCGCGCTAATAATCACGCGGAACTCAAACTGTGACGAGATTATCGTAAATCTTGCGCGTGAGTATAATATCCCGATTCTGCGCACGAAAATCCGCCCTTCCACGTTTATGTCCGACTTCTTCTTCTACGTGAGCACGAAATTGGCGCCGGTCGCGAGCATTTACGGAGTTTTAGCGGAGGTGTACGGCGAGGGCGTGTTAATCATGGGCGAGGGCGGCATTGGCAAAAGTGAAACCGCCATAGACTTAGTAAAACGCGGGCACAGGCTTGTTTCGGACGACAGTGTTGAGGTCATTCTCCTGCCCGACTCACAGCTGATAGGCAAGCCCCCGAAGCTGACTCAACATTTTATGGAAATTCGCGGAATAGGCATAGTAAACATACGCACGCTCTTCGGGGAAAGCGCGGTGCTCAACGAGGCGCGCATCACCATGGTTATTCAGCTGGTGCCGTGGGATAATGAGCTTTCCTACGAACGGCTGGGCATAGACGAGCAGTACACTACCATCCTCGGCGTACCGCTTCCCGTGACGGTAATTCCCGTGCGTCCGGGCAGAAATTTGGCGGTTATTGTGGAGATTGAGGCGATAAATAAACGCGCTAAACTTGGCGGGAATAATTCCGCGCACAGTTTGGATACCGCGCTCAAGGAGCATATGTTGCAAAAAAAGACATAAAGGTGGAATTCGATGGTCATTTACAAAAACGAGCCGCTTAGCAAGCACTCAACTTTTAAAATCGGCGGAATCGCGGACCGCGTGAGCTTGCCTGAAACAATCGACGAATTCCGCGGGCTGTTGCTTGAGCTAAGGCAGGCGGAAATTCCTTATATAGTGGTGGGGAACGGCTCTAACATTCTATTTTCCGACAGCGGGTTCCGCGGCAACGTCGTCAAAACTACAGCTATGAAAAATATACAAATTCGCCCTGAAATTAACGAAATACTTGCCGACGCCGGCGTCTTGCTTGTAAAACTCGCGCGCGTCGCATGTGACAACGGGCTGAGCGGTTTGGAGTTCGCCACCGGAATTCCCGGGACAATCGGCGGAGCGATTTATATGAACGCGGGGGCGTATGGGGGCGAGATGGCGGATGTGGTGCAAACAACCACGGTTGTCGATACAGGCGGCAAGATAAGCACACGGAGCGAGCATGATTTCGGGTATCGGCACAGTGTTTTTTCAGAAAATGACGAGATAATCCTGCAAGCGGCATTTCGATTCACCCCTAAAAGCAAAGATGAAATTCGCGCAAAAATGCAAGATAACGCAAAAAAACGGCTGGGTAGTCAACCGACAAATTTGCCGAGCGCGGGCAGTGTTTTTAAGCGTCCCGACGGAGTTTCGGCAGGCAAGCTTATTCAGGATTGCGGGCTGGCGGGCGTTTCGGTCGGCGACGCGCAAATTTCGCCCAAACATTGCGGATTCATAGTTAATAATGGCAATGCCTCCGCGCGCGACGTTTTGGATTTAATCGCGCTAATAAAAGAAACGGTTTTGAAAAACACGGGTGTGGCTTTAAATGAAGAAATACAAATTATAGGAGAGTGAATCCCATGCGTTTTGTGATTATAACAGGGCTTTCCGGTGCGGGGAAAAGCCACGCGGTGCGTAGTCTGGAAGATATCGGCTACTATTGCATAGACAACATGCCCCCTTCGTTAATCCCCAAATTTGCCGAGATTTGCTTCGGTTCCCGCGGGAAAATGGACCGCGTCGCCATTGTTTGCGACATTCGTGGCGGCGAGCTTTTTAACCAGCTTTTTGAGGCGTTGGACGAGCTTTCCACCGAGGGCTATAATTACGAGATACTCTTCCTTGACGCGAGCGACGAGATGTTGATAAAGCGTTTTAAAGAAACCCGCAGGAAGCACCCGTTTTCCAACCTCGAACGGCTCAGCGAGGCTATCGCAAGTGAGCGAAAACGGCTGAGCGAGGTCAAAAAAAGGGCGACAAAAATTATCGACACGACGGACAAGCTCCCTCAACAACTCAAGAAGGAAATTGTCTCAATATTTGCGCCCGAAACCGCGATTGCGGGGATAATTATCAATATCGTCACGTTTGGGTTCAAGTTCGGTATTCCGCTGGACAGCGACCTGGTTTTTGACGTTCGCTTCCTGCCGAATCCCTTCTACATACCCGAGCTTAAAAAGCTTTCCGGCACCAATAAAGACGTCGCCGACTACGTTATGGGCTTCGACCAGAGCCGCGTTTTTTTGAAGAAACTCGAGGAAATGACGGATTATTTGCTGCCGTATTACGTAGAAGAAGGAAAGTCACAGCTGGTGATTTCCATCGGTTGCACGGGCGGACGCCATCGGTCGGTCGCCATCGCCGAAGGATTGTACAAGCACTTGAAGGAAAACGGGCAGCACACCATGATTACACACAGAGATAGTGAAATATAGCTTAGCAATCGGCTTTTGGCGATTGATAACCGTCATCGCAAGGCGCGGCTCGCAAAAATTTATGCGGACTTAAATTTTATTAAGAAAGGAATCGGATATGTCATTTTCATCATCGGTGAAATCAGAATTATGCAAAATAAGCGGCGATGAGCCCTGCTGCCATCGGGCTTTGCTTGCCGCCCTGACTTTTTTCGCCGGACGGGCGGTGAGTAAAGACAAATTCGTCATATCCACCGAAAACGCCGCTATAAGCCGCCTTGTGCACACCCTATCCAAAAAAATAATATCCGAAAACGTCCACTCTTCGATAAAAGGGCGCGGAAAGATACATTTGTACACTTTAGAGGTCACCGACGCCGCCAATTTTTTGCAGAGTTGGGGCATGTCGGGCTTTTCCCGCAAAATCAATCACGATCTGCTCCGACGCGACTGCTGCAAGCGTTCGTTCATTCGCGGCGCTTTTCTTGGCGGCGGATACATAATTGCGCCGGATAAGGCTTATCATTTGGAAATTATCACGCACTTCAAGCAGCTTCGGGATGATTTTTGCCAAATTCTGGACTTTTTCGACATACAGCCCAAGTGGACCACGCGAAACGGCAGATATGTTTTTTATTTCAAGGGAAGTGAGAAAATTAGCGACCTGCTGGCAATAATGGGGGCGCATAACAGCATGATGCACTTCCTCAACGTCAAAATCGTCAAAGAGATGCGCGGCGACGCCAATCGGCTGGTAAATTGTGAAAGCGCAAATGTGGACAAGAGTATTTCAGCTTCATTGGCGCAAATTAACGCTATAGAAAATATCGGCTTGCGCAACATTCCGGAAAATCTTCAGCAAATTGCCCGACTTCGCATGGGGCATCCACATCTTTCCCTAAAAGAACTGGGTGAATTGCACGACCCGCCTATGACGAAATCGGTGGCTAATCACGCATTGCAACGAATTGTAAAAAGGAGTGAAACATAAGTATATATGGAAGATTTTGTACATTTGCATCTTCACACGGTTTATAGTCTGCTCGACGGCGCGACGCGAATAGACCAACTTTGCCGCCGCGCAAAGGAGCTGGGGCAAAAGGCGGTCGCAATAACCGACCATGGCGTCATGTACGGTGTCGTGGAGTTTTATCTTGCCGCCAAAAATGCGGGGATTAAGCCGATTCTTGGCTGTGAGGTTTACATCGCGGCACGCACTCTGGATGACAAAGAAGCCAATAAAGATTCAAATTCCGCCCATCTCGTCCTGCTTGCCAAAAATAATATCGGCTATAAAAATCTCATGAAAATTGTGTCTATCGGGCATACACGCGGGTTTTACCGCAAGCCTCGCGTGGACCGCAACATCCTCCGCGAATACTCCGAGGGAATAATTGCGCTTTCGGGGTGTATAATAGGCGAAATTCCGCTTGCGTTCCTGGACGGCAACAGTGAAAAGGCTTTTGAAATTGCGCGTGATTATATAAGTATTTTCGGGAAGGACAATTTTTTCATAGAGCTGCAAAATCATGGAATTCTCGAGCAGGTTCAGGTGAACAAGCAGCTCATTTCCATGGCGCAGGAGCTGGATATCGGCTTGGTCGCGACGAACGACGTGCATTATTTGGAGCGCAAGGACAGCGAAATTCAAGACGTTTTGCTGTGTATTCAGACGGGGAAAACTCTTGACGACACAGACCGCATGAAATTTACGGGTTCGGAATTTTACCTTAAAAGCGGCGACGAAATGGCGACTTTATTCTCCGAATATCCCGCTGCCTTGAAAAACACCGTGAAAATCGCAGATATGTGCAATGTCGAGCTGGAATTCGGAAAATTACATCTTCCAAAATTCGCAACTCCAAACGACCGTCCGCCGCAGGAATACCTTCGCGAGCTATGCGAAAATGGCGCAAAGGAGCGATTCGGAAAGAAATTCGCGTCGATTAAGCAACGGCTTGATTTCGAGCTTTCGACCATCGAGAATATGGGCTATGTCGATTATTTTCTGATTGTGCAGGATTTCATTAATTACGCGCGGGAAAACGGGATAGTTGTGGGTCCGGGACGCGGAAGCGCGGCGGGGAGTATTGTCGCGTACGCGCTGCAAATTACTAACGTTGACCCAACCGAATACGGGCTTATTTTCGAGCGTTTTCTAAACCCCGAACGTATAAGCATGCCCGACATTGACATTGATTTTTGCTATCAGCGCCGTCACGAGGTGATAGAATACGTCGTGGAAAAATATGGGAAAGAGCATGTAGCGCAAATTATAACGTTCGGGACATTGGGCGCGCGAGCGGCAATCCGCGATGTCGGACGCGTTATGAGCATACCTTACGGCGACGTGGACCGCATAGCCAAAATGGTCCCTTTTGAGCTGAATATAACGCTGGACGGCGCACTGAAAAAGAGCGCGGAGCTTCGCGGTGAGTATGAAAATAATCCGCAGATTCACCGCCTGATAGACATCTCAATAGCGCTTGAGGGCGTCCCCCGTCACGCGTCCACTCACGCGGCGGGAATCGTCATTACGGAGCGGGAGCTTAGCGAATACGTCCCGCTGCAAATATCGGACGAATCCATTGTGACGCAATTTCCCATGGGTACGCTTGAGGAGCTGGGGCTGCTTAAAATGGACTTTTTGGGGCTGAAAACGCTGACCGTAATCAAGAACGCGATTGATATGATTCAAGACAAGGATTTCGATTTATATTCCAATTCTTTAGACGACCCCGGGACGTTCGAGCTCATCTCAAACGGTGATACTAACGGTGTTTTTCAGCTGGAAAGCGCCGGCATGAAGGCTTTCCTCCGTGAGCTCAAGCCCCGCGGATTTGAGGACATTATAGCGGCGATTTCGCTGTACCGCCCCGGTCCCATGGAATCCATTCCCACGTATATCAGAAACAAAAATAATCCCGAAAACGTGACATACAAGCACGAAAGCCTGGCGCATATTTTGGATGTCACCTACGGCTGCGTCGTTTATCAGGAGCAGGTCATGCAAATTGTTCGGGATTTAGGCGGATATAGCCTTGGGCGCGCGGATATTTTGCGGCGGGCTATGAGCAAAAAAAAGAAGGACGTTATGCGGCGCGAGCGTCAGAGCTTTATCGACGGCGCGGTTACAAACGGCGTTTCCTCTTCTATCGCGGCTGAAATTTTCGACGAAATGATGAGCTTTTCCAGCTACGCCTTTAATAAATCCCACGCGGCGGCGTACGCTGTTATTGCCTATCAAACCGCCTATTTGAAGCTACATTACCCCTGCGAATTTATGGCGGCGCTTCTGTGCAGCGAAATTGAAAACACCCCGAAAATAACCAAATATATTGCGGACACGCGGGCTATGGGAATCCCGATTCTGCCCTGCTCCATCAACGAAAGCGGCGCGAACTTCACCCCAATTGACGGCAAAATCCGCTTCGGGCTGGTGGCGGTCAAGGGCGTTGGCGAAGGGATTGTAAACTCGATACTTGAAGAACGCGGGAAGGGCATTTTTAAAAGTTTTGACGATTTTTGCGAGCGTATGTCACGTCATGAAATTAATAAAAAAGCGGTTGAAGCCTTGATAAAATGCGGCGCTTTTGACGATATGGCAAAACGTTCCCAGCTTATGGCGGTATACGAAAAAGTACTCAGCGATTTGAGCGCGGATAAGCGTAAAAACATTGCGGGTCAACTAAGCCTTTTCGGCGACGAGGACGAAACTCCCGCCGGCGTACCCCTTCCCGATATTCCTGAATTTCCGCGTAACGTCCTTCTTTCCATGGAGCGCGAGGGGACCGGCATATTTATGAGCGGCAACCCCCTCGACTCATACGAGCACATTCTGAAAAATTTCGCTAGCATCAACATCAGCGAAATTCTCTCCGCCTCGGAAGGCGAAAGCACGTCTGTTAAAGACAATAATATCGTCTCAGTCGCCGGCACTATAACCGCTGTCAAAAGAAAAAGCACCAGAAACGGCGCGGCAATGGCTTTTATTAATTTGCAGGACCGCACGGGTATCATCGAGGCGGTAATTTTCCCTAAAACGCTGGCGGATTGTGATGAGCGGATCGTGCGCGACGCCGTCGTGTGCATTCGCGGGCGAGTGTCGCTTAAAGAGGACGCCCCTCCCTCTATCGTGTGCGAGGATGTCAGCCTCATAACGCAGGAGTCCATGAATAAAATTTACATTAAGATAGCCGATGAAACAATTATGAGCGAATTAACCGACACTTTGCGCTTTTTTAAAGGCGAAACCCCTGTGATGATTTTTAACAGCCAGACAAAACAGACCGTCCGCGCGCCGCAACATTTGTGGGTGAATCACTGTGACGCATTTATTAAAGCAGTGGAGGGTTTGGGGCTGGAAGTTAAGCTTGTATCTTGTTAAAATTCAATTGCTCCCCCCGATTACAATATGTTGCGCCAAAATAATCATAGGCTGTCTTGGTTGCCATTCTGCCCCGCGGAGTGCGTTGGAGGAACCCTCTTTGAAGCAAGAACGGCTCATAGACATCTTCGATTGTCGAAACGTCCTCTCCAATGGTGGCGGCAAGCGTTTCCAGCCCAACTGGTCCGCCGTTGAAATTGTGTATGATAGCAATCATCATATCTTTATCAATTTTATCCAGCCCCATGCTGTCTATTTCCAGCCTGTTAAGGGCTGAATCCGCCATTCTCCCATCAATCAATCCGTCGCCCTCCACCTGCGCAAAATCGCGCACCCGGCGCAGCAGCCGATTCGCAATTCGCGGCGTACCTCTTGACCTCATGGCTATTTCCCGCGCACCGTCGTCATCAATTTTTACGTTCAAAATAGCCGCCGAACGCCGTACAATTATTTTTAATTCATCATCCGTATATACTTCCAGTCGGTTAATCACGCCAAAACGGTCCCTAAGCGGGCTTGTCAGCGAGCCAACCTTCGTAGTCGCTCCAATCAACGTGAATTTCGGCAAATCCAGCCTCAACGAACGTGCCGACGGTCCCTTTCCTATGATTATATCCAGCGCGTAATCCTCCATCGCGGGGTACAGAACCTCCTCTACGCTATGGCTCAATCGATGAATCTCGTCGATAAATAAAATGTCGTTGTGCGCCAAATTCGTGAGCAACGCCGCCAAATCTCCCGCCTTTTCTATCGCCGGTCCGGAAGTAACGCGAATACTCACGCCCATCTCGTTGGCAATTATGCTTGCAAGCGTCGTTTTCCCCAGCCCCGGAGGTCCGTATAGGAGCACGTGGTCCAGCGATTCCTTTCTCTTTTTCGCCGCCTCTATGAATATCTTCATGTTATCCTTCGCTTTCTTTTGCCCGATATATTCATCAAAGGTTTTGGGACGCAAAGACACCTCAATCTCTTCGTCCTCCGTTATAAAATCGCTCGTTAGAATCCTATTTTCCGCAAGTTCCATAATACCCTCCTTATTTCATAATCGCAAGCGCGTTTTTAATGATATCCTCCGTCGTCTCACCTCCGACGCTCTTAACCGCACGTCCCGCGGCGTCCGCCGAATATCCAAGCACCATCAGCGCCGCCTCGGCATCACTCGCCGCCGTATGTTCCGCAAAAATGCTCTTCGCCTCGCTCTCCGGCATTGCCGCCATCTCGCTCGATATCTTGTCCTTCAGCTCCAGCACAATCCGCGACGCCACCTTTACCCCGATGCCGTTCGCCTTCGTTATCGCCTTGCTGTCACCGCATACAATCGCCAACGCAAGCTCGGACGGCGTCATGCAGGAAAGTACGCTAAGCGCGGCTTTAGGACCCACGCCCGAAATTCCCAACAACATCTCAAATGCCGCCCTTTCCTCCACCGTTACGAACCCGTATAAGTCAAAAATATCCTCGCGCACATGAAGATGGGTGTAAAATATAGCATTTTCGCCGACGTGGCACGCTGCCAAACTATTTTGCGTCGTCAACATTCGGTAGCCCACTCCACCCACGTCAACCACCGCCGTATTCGCATTTTTGGAGCTCAGCACACCCGATATGTACTCGTACATAACATCACCTCACAATCTAACCGCAGAATGGGCATGGCATATCGCAAGCGCAAGCGCATCAGCCGCATCGTCGGGCTTGGGGACCTCGTTAAGCCCCAGAATCAGCTTCACCATCTGCTGGACTTGCTCCTTCTCCGCCCGCCCGTAGCCCACGACCGCCTGCTTAACCTGCAGCGGAGTGTACTCGCTAAGGCTCAGCCCCGCGTTTTGAGCCGCCACAATCAGCACTCCACGCGCCATCGCCACATTAATCGCCGTTTTCTGGTTCGTGTTGAAGAACAGCTCCTCTATCGCCACTTCGTCGGGCTTGTACTTCTCAATCACGTAAGATATATCGTCGAACACAAGCTTCAAGCGCGCCGGCACAGGCATTTTCGCAGGACTCGTGACTTGCCCGTAGTCCGCAACGTGAAACTTCCCGCCCGTATAATCCACAACGCCGAAGCCTACAATTGCTATTCCCGGATCAATCCCTAAAATTCTCATACTCATATTCTACTCCATTATTGTCGGGCTGTCAAGCAATTTTTCACAAATTCCCAAAACTTTCCATAAAAAAAGGGCTTGACAAATTTTTCAAATGTGATAAACTATTACTAGCAAAATATTATTGTTTATATAAAGGAGTGTTACAGTTGAAGAAATTTTTATCAACAACCGTCGCATTTGCTCTGATTTTGGGGCTTGTTCCCGCTATTATCGCAGACGCGGCTCAAACAACCGACCCGAATCATTGGTCAAACGAAGCCGTCCAGCACGCCATCGATCGCGGCTATTTCACGGGTGACGAGAACGGCAATGTTGCCCCCGACAAAGACATGACGCGCGCGGAGTTCACTACCATGGTGACTCGTATGCAGGGGATTCAGCCTTTTGGGGTGAGCCCGTTCAGTGATGTCGAAGATGGCGCTTGGTACCGTCCGTACATCGCAGCCGCTTACTACAAAAACATCATTACAGGCTTGAGCGAGACCACTTTTGCGCCCAACGCCATCATCAACCGCCAGGAGGC
>JAISFC010000008.1 GCA_031263785.1 Clostridiales bacterium
CTCTCTCTCTCTCTCTCTCTCTCTCTCTCTCTCTAGAATAATCACGTTTTTTCATGTTACCACTTTCCTTTCATCTTTAATAAATTTTGTAATTGCACTATATCATAAAAAAACAGTCACGTGTGATTTGTAACACAAATTTAACATAACTGTAGCATAATTGTAATATTCCCAATAAATGGAAAATGGTTTATTCACATGTATAATCTACGCGTTTTTTACACCTCAGCCGCGCGGCGTTTTTCGTAATTCTCTATTATTTTGTAAGCGCATTCGCGTCCCGCTCCCATAGCCAAAATCACCGTCGCAGCCCCCGTCACCGCGTCGCCGCCCGCATAAACGTTCGCAATCGACGTCTCTCCGCCCAAATTCGCGCTTTCATCAATCACTATCCCGCCCCGCTTATTAACCTCCAACCCCTTCACCGAACGGCTGAACACCGGGTTGGGGCTCTGACCAATCGCGATTATGACGCTGTCTACCTTTATTACCTCCTCGGAATTCGCGATTTCCTTGAACGATTTCCGCCCGTTGGCGTCCGTCCCGCCCTGCTCCGTGTGGATAATCTCCAGCCCGCGAACGCGTCCGTCAATATCGCCCAAAACCCGCACGGGGCTCGCAAGCTCCAGCAGCTCCACGCCCTCGCTTTGCGCATGTTCCACTTCCTCCTTGCGCGCGGGCATTTCGTCCCTTGTGCGCCGATAAACAAGCCTGACCCGCTCCGTCCCCGCCAGCCTGAGCGCACACCGCGCGGCGTCCATCGCAACGTTGCCCCCACCTATCACTGCGACGGATTTCCCCGCCAAAATCGGCGTATCCGCGTGCTCGTCAATACCCGCACCCATCAAGTTTATACGCGCGAGGAACTCATTGGCGGAGTACACCCCGTTGAGCCCCTCGCCCGAGATTCCCAAAAAATTCGGCAGCCCCGCACCCGTCCCGACGAAAACCGCGTCAAAATCACGCAGCAATTCCTCGATGGAAATAGTCCTGCCAACCAACGTGTTAGTCTTGATTTTCACGCCCAAGCTCACGATTTCGTCCTCTATCCGCCGCAAGACGGCATCGGGCAGACGGAACTCGGGGATGCCGTACTTGAGTACCCCGCCAATCGTGTGGAGCGCCTCGAAAATCACGACCGCCACGCCCTTTTTGGCGAGCTCGCCCGCACACGCCAGCCCCGCGGGACCGCTGCCGACCACCGCCACGCGCATTGTGTGCGAATCCGCCTTGAGCGCCGCCTCACCGCACCCCGCGGCAAACCGCTCCAGCCGACCTATCGTTATCGGCTCCCCGCGAACCCCGCGCACACAGCCCTTTTGGCACTGCAATTCCTGCGGACAAACGCGCCCACAGACCGCCCCCAGCAAATTTGTTTCTTCTATTTTACGCCGCGCGCCCGCGAAATCGCCGTCGGCAATAAGCCTTATAAACGCGGGAATTTTAACGGCTACGGGGCAGCCCCGCATGCACGGAGCGGTACGGCATTGCAAACAACGCTTCGCCTCCGCAACCGCCTGTTCCGGCGTTAATTCCTTTGCAACCTCTGAAAAATCAAGCACTTCCCAACCCTCCTCGTCGCGCACCACCTTAGCCGCGCCCTTTCATCTTGCAAATATGCGCCTCACGCGCGCTACGTTCCTGCTCGGCATACATCCTCTGCCGCAGAATCGCCTCATCAAAATCCACTAAATGACCGTCAAAATCCGGACCGTCCACACACGCGAACCGCACCTTGCCGCCCACGGTGACCCGACAGCAGCCGCACATCCCCGTGCCGTCCACCATCGTGGAGTTCATGCTGACCGTCGTCTTTATGCCGTATTCACGCGTTAAATCACACACCGCGCGCATCATCGGGAGCGGACCTATTGCAATGCAAGCCGCCGCGCCGTCGCCCTTTATTTCCCGCAATTTATCGGTCACAAGCCCCTTATTGCCATTGGAGCCGTCATCCGTCATAACGTACACGCCGCCCGCTTTTAACGCGCGGAACTCGTCCTCAAGTATGATTAAATCCGCGGTTCTGAAGCCTAAAATTACGTCCGTCGTCACCCCTCGCGCCGCCAGCTCCCGCGCCTGTGGCAGCGCAATTGCCGCGCCTAATCCACCCGCGATAATTATCACGCGTCCCTCGCTCGGCAAGTCCGTCGCCTCTCCCAGCGGACCCACAAAATCCCTCACATGCCCGCCCTTTGGCAGCTCGGACAGCCACATCGTCGTCTTGCCCACCGTCTGGAAAATAATACGCACCGCGTCGCCGCGCACGCCCGCAATCGTCAGCGGGATACGCTCCCCGCCCTCAGCCACGCGGAGCATGATAAACTGCCCCGCCTTAGCCTTTTTCGCCGTGAGCGGAGCATGAATCTCCATCGCAAAAACATCATTATTCAGTTGCGTCTTTGACATAATTTTAAACATAGTAGCACCTTAGCTCATTTTAACACAGGAAATTTGCAGTGTCAAGTGTTGACTTTGCCCCCGCGGTGTGATAGACTGTTTTTAGAGGTGATTTTCATGTTGAGAAAATTTTTACCCGAGGCGATTGCGGTGGTCATCGGTTTATGCGTGTTTACGTACGTTTTCTGCAAGCCGCTCGGGCTGGCGGAAGGCGGAATGCTGCACACCGCGCTCGAGAATTCCAAAATCGCATACATCACCGAGCCCTCCGGCAATCAGGCGCAATTTAGCTATCTTTTAGACGGGAACCCTTTAGATATACGCTCACTTGGCGCGGTGTATTCGCTTTTAATTTTAGCGGGAATAATCTTAATTATTCATTTCGGCAAAGGCGGGCGCACGCTGCCCGACATTCTGCTCGCCGTCCTGACACCGCTTATTTTCCTCGATTTTGCTTACGTTTCCTACGTCAACACATTTTTCCCGCAAGCCGCGTTCTTTGCCGCCGCGTTAATTTTTATCGGCATAGCGGCGGTGTTTATCAAAAAAAATAGCCCCGTCGCTTGGGTGATACCTGTAATTTTAGCGATTGTAGCTTGCTTTTCCACTTTTTCCGTCCCGGCGGCGAATCCCTCCGCGGACGAAAGCCCGACGGGCGTGTTCAGCGAGCTTGCCTTCAACGCGCGCAACGGGTACAATATACGCCCGTCATATCTGTCGAATTTCCGCGATACCACCGAGCCGACTTTGGCGCACGGCTTTGACCTCTACAGCTCCGCAAAAGCCGCATTCACGCCTAATAATCTTGCATTCACACTAATAATCCTCGCCGCGTACGCCTTCGTTGTCATAAAATCAAAAGCGTCGAAAATTTACCTAGCGCTCCCCATTTTGGCAATTTTATCGCTCGCGGTCCCGCTTTTTACCGTCCACCGCGCCAACATAGGCATGAATCTGTTCGCTTTCAACGTGTTTTTCGACCTTCTTGTCCTCACCTCAATAGTCGGCGGCGTACGCATCATACAATCGCGCAACGCTACGCTCCGCCAAAAATTCGGCGTCACCCAATAGCCCGTTATTCAGCCTATTCTGCCCGCCTCCCGTAAATATTTCTCAAGCAGCCGCTTAAATTCTTCCTTGTATTTAGGCAGGTTTTTCGTCGCAATCTCCCAAACCATCTCAAAATTAATGGACCCGTACTTATGCGCCGCTATGTTGCGCAACGCCTTGAACATCTTAAAATCTATGTAGCTGTTTTTTTCCTTAAAGTCCTGCGTGAGCAAGTCGACATTTTCGCTTATGGAAATAAGGCACATGGTTATCGCGCGTTTCAGCACGGGGTCGCTTATAAATTTGCCGAAGGTTTTGCACTCAAAACGCTCCAGCGTCTCGGAAACCTCACCCGTTATGCCAATCAACGTCGTCAGCACCATTTCGTTTCTATTCCTCATAAAGTACCACCGCCTCTTTGGTTATGTCCTCCTTCATAAAAGGATTTATATAGTCCTCAAAAGTGACGTCAACCTTGGTCATAAGCGCGTGCCGCATCGCGTTTTCAAACTCGTAATACTTGCGCAAATCGAAAATTTGGCGCGTCTTAATAATCAAATCCACATCCGCGCCGGGAACAGCTTGTCCACGCGCGTAGGACCCGAAAACCGCCGCCTTTTTAACGCCGAAATCCTTAAAAACAGGCGCAAGAATCTCCTTAATTTCATCAATAGTATACACCTTGTCCGTTTTCATCATAACTATCGCCTCCCTTTTTTACTATTGTAATTCATTTTTGAAAAAAATGCAACATAAATTTAATTTAGGTGATTCAATGAAAAAACTGCGTGAAAAAATCGCCGACGCTTTCGATGTTCCAAAAGACGTCGCACTCGGTCAGTCCAAAATCGTAATAATAGGCGAGCAAGAAGTTAATATCGAGAATTATCACGGCATTTTAGAGTATGACACCTCCATCGTGCGTATTAAAACCGCCGACAAAATTATCCGCATTATCGGCTCTAAGCTGGAAATTGACACCATAACGGATGAGGATATTCAAATCGTCGGTTCTATAAAAGCCGTCGAATGGGGGGCGTTTGAGTGTTTGCCATAAGGATTCTGAACTTCCTGAAGGGTTATGTTATAGTCAACGTAGAGGGCTTTTTTCTGGAACGCTTTCTTAATATTGCCGCACATCGCCGCATTTATTTGTGGAACGTACGTCACCTCGGCAGCGCAAAAATGCGCCTCTCGATAAGCGCCAAGGGCTTTACGCAAATCCACGATATCGTCGCCAACACTCAATCACACCTTAGTATAGCGGCAAAACGCGGGCTCCCTTTTATTGTATACAAATACCGCAGGCGGGTAGGCATCGCGATTGGCTTGTTTATCTTTTTTGTGATGATTTTTGTGCTGAGCAGGTTCATTTGGGTAATCGACATCGAATACGCGGGGGATAAGGTGCCTACCGACAAGATTTACGGTGAGCTCGCCGCGGCGGGGCTTAAGACGGGCAGCTTTATTTCGGGCGTCGGCAAGGACGATGTGGCGCGCCATCTTATGACGAATATAAGCGAATTTTCTTGGGTCGGCATAAACATCAAGGGGACACGCGGAATCGTGCAGATTAAAGAGCGCATGGACCCGCCTCAGATGCCGGACGAGAGCAAGCCCTGTCATATTGTCGCCGCGCGCGCGGGCGTAATCGAGACTATTAATACGCGTTTGGGCGAGCAGTGCGTTTCCCGAGGCGACGCCGTAAGCGATGGACAGCTGCTGGTTTCCGGCATAGCTGACAGCGCCCAGCTCGGCGTCCGATACACGCACGCTACCTCGGAGATAATCGCGCGTACGTGGCTGGAGAGTAGCTCGACGGCGGAGGATTTTATTTTGGTCCGCAACCGCAACGGCGCGAAAAAATCTAAGCATATAATTTCTATTTTCAGCTGGAATATTCCGCTTTTTCTGAACGAAAACGTGGATTTTGCGGAGTTCGACCGCGAGACCTCCACGCACAATTTGCGGCTGGGTGAAAATTTTATCTTGCCTTTTGCGTTCAAATATGATAAATTCTATAGTGTAGATATTGATAAGCAGCCCATCAGCGCCGATGAGGCAATCGCAAACGCGGCGGCTAAGGCGCGGGCGGATTTAACGCAAAAACTCATCAGCGGCGACTCCAAAATTCTGGGCGAGGAAGTTTCCACCACCACCGCTCCGACGGGCGAGCTGATAGTCACCGTTTCGTGGGAATGCTTAGAAAACATAGGAAAACAAGAGGAGATATTATGAGTGCACGTTCGATTATCATAGACATAACAATCCGCAAAACCTGCTCTCTATCCCTGTTTCAGCGGCGCACCCTTCGCCTGCATATTCGCAGGGCAATCCGGGCTGCCGTCGGGGAGCTGAGCCGCGCGAAAAATTTTGAGGTCAGCGTTATTCTCACCGATGAACAAGAAATGCGCGCGCTTAACCACAAATACCGCGGGAAAGACAGCGTCACGGACGTGCTGTCCTTTCCCCTGCAAGACAATTTGAACCAAGAAAGCGTACATAATCCCGACTTGAAATCCGCAGCCACCGATTTGCCGCCTGAAAAACACGCGCCGCCCGACGCACACGCGCACATCCCTCTCGGCGACATCGTCGTGTGCCTCCCACGCGCCGAGCAGCAGGCGAAAGACGCCCGCCACCCGCTAAAACGCGAATTAATGTTCCTGTGCGTGCATTCCGTGCTTCACTTGTTCGGCTACGACCACGAAAAGGACAAGCCGTCAGCAGCAAAAATGTTCGCTATGCAGGCAGAAATAATGAAAGGATTGAGCTTATGACAACTGTTCCGCGTAAAATTTTAAAAAGCTTTAAATACTCGTACGAGGGCATCGTTTTTTGCCTTAAAAGCGAGCGCAACTTCCGCATTCACGTCTTCGCGGGGCTGCTCGTCCTCTACCTCTCCCCGCTCTACCACTTCACCGCGTTGGAAGGCTCCGTGCTTACAATCGTGATTTTCATCGTGTTAATCATGGAAATATTCAATACGGCTCTGGAAAACCTCGTCGACCTCGTCACAACGGACTACCACTCCCTCGCCCGCATCGTCAAGGACCTGTCCGCCGGCGCGGTGTCGCTTTCCGCAATTTGTGCGCTGGTGGTCGGGTATTTCATGCTAATCGACGGCGTGAACCTCACCGCGACATTCGCCCCCCTATTGGGCACGCGGAAGCTTATAAGCCTCATATTGTTCCTGACCGCGAGCGCCGTGCTGATATATCTCCCCGTCAGAAAGGACCTGAAATAATGGCGTTTAAATCCGGATTTGCGTCCATAGCGGGCGCGCCCAACGTGGGGAAATCTACATTTCTCAACCGCGTTATCGGCGAAAAAATTACAATAACGTCTCCAAAGCCCCAAACCACCCGATTTGTCATTTCGGGCGTGCTCACCGACGAGAATTCCCAAATTATTTTCCTCGACACTCCCGGCATACACACGCCTAAGAATAATCTCGGCAAACGCATGGTAACCGGCGCGTTTGAGGCGAATAAATCCAGCGATATCATCCTTTTTATGATAGACGCGCCATCGGCGTTCAGCGAGAAAAACAGCGATATTATCCCCGCGCTCCCGCATACGGCAAAAATTTTTATGGTCATCAACAAAGTCGACATCTTCGCGAAATCTCAAATTCTCCCCATAATCGCAAAATACTCTGAGCTCCACAATTTTGCGCATATATTCCCAATTTCCGCCAAGGACGGCACGGGCGTAGAGGCGCTAATCAGCGCTATCCGCGACGAATTGCCCGAGGGCGAGCCATATTTCCCCTCCGACACCCTCACCGACCAGCCGGAGCGCGTGATTGTCTCTGAATTTATCCGCGAAAAATGCATGAGGCTACTGGGCGACGAAATCCCTTTCGGCATCTCCGTCGAGATTGAGGAGTTCGACGACGCGCACACGCCCTGCCGCATACGCGCAACCATATTATGCGCTAAAGAATCGCATAAATCAATTATAATCGGCAAAAACGGAGCCATGATAAAAGCAATCGGAACCCGCGCGAAAGCAAGCACGGAAAAGCTCTTGGGCACAAAAGTGCATCTGGACCTCTGGGTGAAGCATAAAAGCTGATTGGTAAATTTTTCTTCCATATAATTTCGCATGTAGGAAAAAATATTTGCGAAAGGATGTGGTTGCATGCGCGATATAAATAATGAGGTGAATCCTAACGGCGTGGTAAACGTATATTGGAGCGCATTTGAAAACACGGGTAATATTCACGATTTTTTGAAATATAAACAAGCAGGCAGAGGGGCGGAATTTGCAAATGGTACAGGTACCGCGCGAGTTACGGGCGGAGGGATTAGTAACCCGCTTGGCGAAACAAGGGGAAAGCAATAAAATACTGACTCTGCTCACGCCCAATGGACGCATGTCCGTCATTTTATACAGGGCACACGGCAGCGCGAAGAATAAAACTGAGCTGTCAGCCGTCGCGCAACCGTTTTGCTATGCCGATTTTCAGCTGCAATACGGCGCAAAGCATATATCCTCCGAGGATTCGCTAATGCACGTTCGCGACGCGGACATAATCGAAAATTTCTATAATTTACGCTTGTCAATCGAAAAATTGGAGATTGCGACGCAGATTTGCCGCCTCGCGGAACGGACGTCCATGCCAAACACGGACTGCACCGCGCCGCTCCGTCTGTTGCTGAACACTCTTCACATTATTGAAAATGTTGTTCCCAATCCGCCGGACACCACGCAATTGACCCTAATCGAGGCGATTTTCCGGCTTAGATATATGTGCGAAATTGGGTACATGTTCGACCCCGCATCGTTCGCCGCGCAAAATAAAAATATACTCCCGCCCGGCGGAACTAACGAACCGGAACCCGCGGAAAAAACGCAGACCGGCGGCGCATCGGAGCGCGGAATGCAAGACGCGCTCACCCATATCGTCAGCTGCCCGATTTCACGGCTATACAACGTAAAATCAAGCCCCGCGACTACACTCTCGCTATCCCGACTCGCCGAATATTTTGTCAAAAAAACCTGCAATTTATAGCCTTATTTTTTGCTATACAAAAAGAACGGTGTAAAATTTTTCACACCGCCCATTTTTTATGATTTAATTTTAATTTCTAATTAGTTACCGCCAACGGAAGCGACTGCAATTTTTGTTGACCAACGTATCGCAATACCGTTGTGTAATCCGCGGCGTCGACTCCTAGGTATTCGTTAATATTGTAAATTGTCGTGACGCCAGCGATGTCCGCGTTGCCGACTTGTCCTTTTATTGTGTTTAAATCCGCTGTTGTTAGGGCATCTTTTTCCGCAGTTGGTAAGTAAAATGCACCCGCATATAAGTACGCCGTGCCGCCGACGGTCAGAGGTGTGGATTCATCGATTGCCCCTGTATTTACGCTGGTTCCATCGAGGTAGATGTTCGCCCAGAGGTAGCTTTCTTCGCGAACTGTACCGACCACACTTCCGCCGTTGTCGCCGAATCGCGAGAAGCGAAGCATGTATTTAGGTGATTCATCATCGGGATCGCTGATTTTCAGGTCGTTTGCCACCGTCCGCGGGATGTTTAGCGTGTAATTATACAACGTCGAAGACGTGTCGCCGATTGCCGCCGTCATGTTCATTTCTTGCGTGTACGCCACGCTTCCCACCTGTTTAATAATTTCGCCGACGTCGTCAACCTCGTACATCTCAACCCGAATTCCCGCGTCAATTTTGCTTAGATTCGGGGTGTATCCGATTGCGGAAATAGCGGTTCTTTGCTTGCCCGTGAGCATCGCGCGCCCCTGCAAACTTATGCTATTTACGTCGCCGCTGATTGTGACGGGAGGCATGTCCTCGACGGTCACATTTATGTAATCCTGCGTCAAAATGCCGTGTTCGCCGTCAACTAACAGATACGCCCCAAAGTCGTCCTGATTGCTGCTCAAGATTCCCCGCCCGTCGATTCCGAAAATTTGGTCGCCGGTGATTCCGTTCGTATCATTGTATTCGCCGATGGCAAAGCTCTCGCTTGTAGCCACGTTTTCCTTGACCCTATAGTGGATTGTAAAGTACACATCGTCGGTTAAGGTGTGAGGCGTAAGCGGAACATTTTCTTCGACCGTCCAACTCAAAAGAAATTTTCCCGTGGCGTTAATCACGCTCAAGACCTCGCTCGACGCGTCGTAATCCCGCGCACCGCTGAGAAATGTGCCGTTGACAAGCAGCCCTGTAAGACCCTTCGTGTCAAAATCGACGGTTTCGAGATTGGTTATTTCGATTGTGTCGTTGTCGAAGACCATCGGAATCCCGAGCGCGTACGCTTGTCTGCCGACAGCGGTGGCATCGTCGAAAGATACGTCGATATGTCCGTCGTAGCCCGCGTTTTTTGAAGTCGCGTCAGGTGTGAGGACCACCTTTACAACCTCTACAGTCTCTTGTGTTTTCGCAACAATAGCGTCGCTCTCGCCATTATTTCCCCATGCGGGCGTTGTAGATGTGCTGTCAGAATACCCCACAGCAACATATCCGCCATCGCTCGTTTCGGCGGCGTCATGGAGAGCGTCATAATACGTTCCTCCGACATTCTTTGACCATTTTACATTACCACCAACATCGCACTTGACAATAATTCCATCACTTTCACCGTTATTTTCCCACGTAGACGATGTAGACGCGCCATCAGATTCCCCAACAGCAACATAGCCGCCATCGCTCGTCGCGGCAACTCCCCAAAAAACGTCGTAACTCGTTCCGCCGACGTTCGTTGACCACTTTACATTACCGTCAGCGTCGTACTTGACAATAATTCCATCACTATCACCGTTGTTTCCCCACACAGGCGTTGCAGACACGCCGTAAGAATTCCCAACAGCAATATAGCCTCCATCGCTCGTTGCGGCAACTCCCCAAAAAACGTCGAAATCCGTTCCACCGACGTTCTTTGACCATTTTACATTACCATCAGCGTCATATTTCACAATAATTCCATCACTATCACCATTGTTTCCCCACACAGGCGTTGTAGACGCTCCGTAAGAATTCCCCACGGCAACATAGCCGCCATCGCTCGTTGCGGCAACTCCGATGAAACCTTCCCCATTCGACCCTCCGGCGTTTTTTGACCATTTTACATTACCGTCGACATCGTACTTTACAATAATTCCATCACTCCCCCCGTTATTTCCCCAAGCAGGCGATGTAGACGCTCCCATAGAATATCCCACGACAACACAGCCGCCATCGCTCGTTTTAACGACATCGTTTAAATGATCTTCAGTCGTTCCGCCGACGTTCGTTGACCACTTTACATCACCGTCGACATCGTACTTTACAATAATTCCATCACTATCACCGTTGTTTCCCCACACAGGCGTTGTAGACGCTCCGTAAGAATTCCCCACGGCAACATAGCCGCCATCGCTCGTTGCGGCGACTCTGACGAAACCTTCCCCATTCGACCCTCCGGCGTTTTTTGACCATTTTACATTACCGTCAATGTCGTACTTCACAATAATTCCATCAATATTACCGTTATTTCCCCATATAGGCGATGTAGACACTCCGTTAGACTGCCCCACGGCAACATAGCCGCCATCGCTCGTTGCGGTAAGTCCTTCGAAAAGTTCAGAATTCTTCCCACCAAAATTGCCTGAATGAACGTACTCAAAATCAGAATCCGAATCTGCATATGCTATGTTTTCCGGATTTCCCCCTAGGTATAAGCGCCCTTGAAACACAGAAAAAAGCATAGCGACAACTATCGCCATACTTAAAATTTTGCGGTTGCAAAAACACACCGAAAACGCGCCGACGTTAAAAACCCAATAAGTTTTTAGCATCCCGTTCTCTCTAGAACAATCGCGTTTTTTCATGTTACTGCTTCCTCCTTTGTAAATAAAAACACCCTATTGACTGTACTGTATCACAAAAAAACAGTCATGTGGGATTTGTAACACAAATGTAATATAATTGTAATATTTCTGTAATATTCCCAATAAATGGAAAAAGACGCGTTCACTTCTGTAACTCACGTCTTTCCTCTGTATTCGAGTTCTCAATATAGAATTGCCGCAAAATTAGGATGCCGCGGGAAATTATTCCGGTTCAGCAGGCGGTTCATCCGTCGACGGCTCCGATATCGGCGTTTCAGCCACAGGAGGCAATTCCGTTTTGCCCCCGGATTTCTGCGGCGTCAGCACGATTTTCTCCAGCGGCACATACACGCTCCTATGCAAAAACACGCGCTTAACCTCCGCCCCGTCCCGCTTGTAAACCTTATACGAATCCACGGTGCTCCCCGTAATCCCCGCCTGCTCCACGACGTCCTTCGTCGCGTTCGTGTTCGGGTTCGGCTTGGTCGTCGTGATAAACGGCTTAGTGCTTATAGTATTGTTCACTATCCTTATTTCGTCGCCCTGCTCCGTCACCGTCCCCAAAATTTTGATACGCAAGGTTCCGCGTCCCGTTTCCGCCACGACTTTAATTGGAAATTCCGTGTTGTTTTTGAACACAAAATCCAGCGCACCGTAAGAAACCGTCGCGTCCTGCCCGAGCGGCGCATACGCTATGGCGAAATTATGATTATGCCGCTCCACCACTTCCAAATCGGCGTATAGCACGGTGCAATACAGCGTTGACGAAGTTTGACAAATCCCGCCGCCCACGCCTTCAATCACTTGCCCGCCCGAAAATACAAGCCCGTCCGCGAACCCGGTGGCGTACGTGCGCTCCCCCACCGTCTCGTTAAACGAAAAATTCTTCTGCGGGAGAATCACAGCTCCGTTTATATTTTTAGCCGCCAACCGTACATTTTGGCTGCGACCAATCAGCCCCTCATTAAAATTAGTGGTATACTCCGCCAAAACATCGCGGAAAACATGCGCGCGCAAATCACTTTCCGTCACGCCCGCGTTCTTGATGGAAATCCCCACACGCACCGACTCATCGCCGCTGTTAAGGGCATTTTTCAGCTCATCAATACTAAAATCTATGCCGTTCTTCTCCTTGAGGAAAACGACCTCTCCGTTTTCGACCTGGACCGTCGCATCCACGGGCTCGTGCGGAATCCGCGCCCTCACAAGCTCCGCCTTCGCTCTGTTGTTCGCCCCCGCCGCCGTCACTACCTGCGCCTCATTCGGCTCACCGCCGCAAATCGCCGCAAGGCACTGCTGATACGTCCCCTCCACGTCCACAAGCCCATCCAACGCCTCGGTGTTAATCCACAGCTCTCTTTCCTCCTCGCGCACCGCATACGCCTTGTTCCGCTCGTCCACCGCATTGGCAAACTCCTGTATTTTGGCGCGGAAAGCAATCGCGTCCATCTCTATTTCCAGCGGCACCTCAATCTTCTTGAATTTCAGCTCCACGTACGTGCGAACAATTTCAAACCATCCCGACGAACGACTGCGCCCTATATCATAGGCGTTTTGCGCCGTCGCGGAAAAATTCACCTCGGCGCCCACCAAGCTCAGCGGTATCGTTTTGGTGATTCCCCCGCCGGACAGCGTGATGCTCTGCTCGGACGTGTAGTTGCCATACACCTGTTTGATGGCGTCAACCGCGTCCTGCTGGGTCATGTCGGAAAGCGGCACCCCCGCCGCCCACACGTTTTTCGCGATAATTTCGCCCTTGCCAAGTGCGTTTACGGTAATCCCGAACACAACGCCGCACACGACCATCATCCCGGCAATTATAACAATTATTCCTGATTTTGTCCATATCTTTTCCATGAATTTCATAAATCTCTCCTGCTATATTATATGTATTAATGTTCCAAAAGCTCAACCTGCCCGCTTGCCGCGTGAAGCATGCGTTTTTCATTGTTTTTATTATTTTCAGTATTTTCATGTTTAGCCTTAATAATGCGCCATTGTTTTCTCATTAAAAACACTGCCAGCATGACCGATACAACCTCCGCTATCGGGAATCCCCACCAAACTAAGTTTACGTCCCCTCGCTGCGCCAAAAACCACACCACGGGCAGGGGGATAATCAACATCCGCAAGAACGAAATCGCCATGCTCCGCAAGCTGTGCCCTAATGCTTGCAATATTGACATTATAATTATACTTACTCCCGCGAATATAAATCCTATTCCTAAAATCCTTATCGCGGTCACTCCCAGCCGTAGCATGTCGGGCGTGGCGTTGAACAGCATCATAAGCCGCTCGGGCAGCAGCTGGAAAATAAGCGTCCCCGTTGCCATGATGATAATCACGTATAAAAACGAGTGTTTTGCGGTTTTGATAATGCGCTTATATTTTTTTGCGCCGCGATTATAGGCGACGATAGGCATCATTCCGTTATTCAAGCCGTACGCGGGCATAAACACGAAGCTTTGCAGCTTGAAATACACGCCGAAGACCACCACCGCGGTTGAGCTGAACATGAACAGAATCGCGTTCATGCCGTATACCATCACGGAAACGACCGACTGCATAGCCACCGACGGCAAGCCTACGGCGCAGATTTTCTTTATTATTTTCCAATCCGGAAGCATTTTTTTAATGCTCAAACGGACCTCGTGGTTGTATTTTAGGTTAAAAAACAATGCCAGCCCCGCAGCGCAAAACTCGCTCGCAATCGTGGAAATTGCCGCGCCCGCTATCCCGAATTTGGGGAATCCGAACAAGCCGAATATCAAAATCGGGTCAAACACCGCATTTATAACCGCCCCGACTATTTGCGTAATCATGGGGTAAATCGTCTTCCCCGTGGAAATGAGCATGCGCTCCAGCGTAAACTCAAGGAAGATGCCCAGCGAGCCTATGCAAACTATGGAAAGATAGCTCGTGCCGCCGTCAACTATGCCCGCGATGTCGGTTTGCGTGCGGAGGAGCCAATTTGAGCCGAACACGCCGAACAGCATAAACAGCAAATAAATCAGCACCGAAATAAACAGCCCGTTGGAGGCGACCTTATGCACCTGCGGGAAGTTTTTTTCGCCCAAGCTTTTTGAAAGCACCACGCTCATTCCCACGGACATTCCAATGCCCAGCGCCACCATTAGGCTCTGTATCGGGAATGCGAGGCTCACCGCCGCAAGCGCGTCCTCGCTGATTAGCGCCACAAATATGCTATCCACTACATTATACAATGCCATAACCAACATCGAAATCACCATTGGCGCGGACATAGTAAGCAAAAGCCACTGCACAGGCGCGGACCCCATCTTATTTTCTCTTACTTCCGTCACTTACAAACAAATCCTCTCAGCCTAAAAATAATATCTCGTAAAGAAGCGCCATGCGCGCGTACAGCCCGTTTTTTGCCTGCTCGAAGAACATCGCCCGCTTGTCCTCGTCCAATTCTATGGAAATTTCGTCATTTCTGGGCAGCGGGTGCATAATTATCGAATCGTCCGAGAACTTGTTCATAATGCTCGTCGTAAGGTCGAAAGTCCGAAGTTTATCCGCTTGTTCACCCATGCGCTCCTTCTGCACACGCGTCTGGTAGAACACGTCGACATCACGCGGAATATCGTCAAACGAGCCGCACCGCACATGCTTAACGCCCTTGCTTTTCATTAGAGTAACGTACTCCTCGGGCAGCCTTAGACGCTCGTCGCTGAGCTCGTAAATCGTGATATCGTCGTACAGACCCAGCAGCTTCACGAGCGAATGGCTTGTCCGCCCGTACATCAAATCCCCGAGCATAGCCACAGAAAGCCCGTCAATATGCCCTTTACTGCTGCGGAACGTGTAGATGTCGAGCAGTGCCTGCGTCGGATGCTCGTTCTTGCCGGACCCCGCGTTAATTATAGGGACCTCCGCGACTTTAACCGCGTTTTCCGCCGAATTTTCGTCCGAATGGCGGATTACTATGGCGTCCGCGTAACTCTGCACAATTCTGATTGTATCCGACACGGTTTCGCCCTTCTTGCCCGACGAGTTCTCGCTGGCATTTTCAGTGCTGATAATTCGTCCGCCCAACCTCATAATCGCCGATTCAAACGACAATCTCGTACGTGTGCTGGGCTCGTAGAAAAGAGTGGCAACGATTTTACCGCTTAAAATTTTTGAGAATTTTTGCGGATTTTCACGTATTTTATCAGCCATGTCGCACAATCTTTCGATGTCCTCCCTCTCAAGCTGATCTGCCGAAATCAAATGACGCATTACATCACCTCTGCAATTTTATTTTATTGTATATCATATTTTAAAAAAAGTCAACAAAAATTTTCATTTTTCCGCAATTGCTTACAATTATCGACAATAACCGCCATATCCGCCTTAAAACACGAATTATTTTTGCGGCTTAAATGCGCGCTTGCGGCTAAAAATAAAATAGCTCTATCTTTTATTATTGCGCCGGCTATACGAACGATTAAAAAAACCACTTGACAGTTTCCGCTATATGAAATATAATATATGTGTTGGGCGATGCGGTTACCGTTTATTGTAACATGTTGCGCATATTCGTTTTCGCGTTAATTTTGCCCAACGGCTTCATTAAATTTATTTTTACCGAGGTGTAGCTCAGCTGGTAGAGCGCTGCGTTCGGGACGCAGAGGCCGCAGGTTCAAGTCCTGTCACTTCGACCAAAAAGCGCCTCTTCGAGGCAATGAAGAATGACAAATGATAAATTGTGAATGATAAATAAAAACCCAAAGTCTATGCAATAGGCGCTTTTTGTATTTATCATTCATCATTAGCCGAAGGCGAATCATTCTTCATTTTTCATTAAGAAGGTTCGTCATGGTAAAAGCGAATATTCCGGAGCAAAAAATCACGTTTGCCTCGCATATTCGCTTGTAAACGCGCGAATTATGCATGTTTCCTAAACCTATATAATCCAATTACACCGGAAACTATAATGCAAATTTCAGTTATCATTGCTGTGTACATTCCACAAGTTAGCTCATATACAAGCCAACATATAGAAGTTATTATCGTCATCCGGCGTAGCATATTCATTTTATCCTGCCATTGTCCATAAAGATTCGTTGTCATGCCAATTAAAGGCAAAACACTTATAATATTTTTCCAAGTTAAAACTGTGGTTGCAACAACTAAAACCTCAAATATTCCTAAAATAGTTTTACTCGGTGGCAAGTCTTTCTTTTTGAAAATATAAAACACAACACCACGAAGTATTGAAAGAATAGCTTGAACCGCACCGGTCAAAGCGTTTGTAAGTAAATATTGCGCTGTAAAAAATATATTCGAGAAAATCTGCATCATTAAGAGATTTTCTTTTTTCTTCATTTGCAAAGAAACAACATAGAAAATCAATGTTATAACTCCCAAACTTTGAACAATCCAAAAAGTCATAAAAACCACTCCTCTAATTGTTACATTTTACAGCAAAATGCACAAAAAGTCAAATGTTATTTTGTGTAATTCACACGTACTACTTCTCGCAACCGAGCTTAACATAGCGCCAGCCGTTTTTGATTGAATGTTCGGCGGACATAATTTTGCGCGTTATGCCGTCAATGATTTTCTCGACGTTAATCACGCACGAGAGTACCCTAAGTTATCCATCATCTCCGTTGTCCGCCGGAAATATTTGTTCCAAAAAATACACTTTGCCTCATCCGGCGCCATGTAATCACCGTCGCTCAACATTAGCCCTATTACGCGGCAGCCTCCGGCACAGACCTTCCAATAGGGGCATTCGGCGCACTTTTTATTCTGTCTCTTCAATTCCCCGACAGTTGTGCAGACTTTTTCAAGATAAGGGCTATATGTCAGCAACTCTTTCACGGAGGATGTTTTGACATTGCCGTAATTTATTCCGCATTTTTTCATAAGTCCGCTCATGGGCATACACGGGACAAGCGCGCCGTCGCTGCTGATGGTCAGTTTACTGCGGTTTCGTCGGCAAACCGGGAGGTTGTCACGGTAATCCTCCGCGTTGCATTTAAGCGTTTTGAGCGAATATGTCTTGCTTTTCGGCTCGGTATAAAGAAATTGCCAAATGTCAATCGTGTTATTTCCGCCCGCCTCGATAAATTCTTTGATGAGTTTTAATCCAAATTCATAATATTCGTCAATTGTAAAGCACTTGTCATTGATGTCCGACCCTTTCAAGCGCGGCGCTTCTGACGTTCTTATCGCCTGAATAATATCAACGCCCAGCCTATCGCATAATAACGCAGTTAGCAAAATCTTCTCGGCGTTGCCTCTATATGAGTTCATATGTATGCGTATGCGGAAGCCTTTGGATTTTATTAGTTCAATATTTTTAAGCAACCGTTCCTCGGCGCCGGGGCACTTTCTAAACCAATCATGGTGGTCTATCCCGTCGTAAGAGATTTTAAACATCGGCTTAAGCTCGAGCATATTTAATTCATCTAACAATTCTTCCGTTATGTGATGCGCTGTGGTAACGAGTTCAAAAAGGTTCATTCCGCGCTTTGCTATCTCCCTTATAAGTCCCGGGAAAAATGGGTGGATAAGCGGTTCGCCGCCCGTTATCTCAATCGCGTGAATACCGCACTCATCAAACTGCGCCAATAAAGACAACAGTTCCTCTTGAGAAAGCTCATCAGTCTGCGGAAAATTGTCCTCGGCATTAAAACAATGCCTGCATTTGAACCCGCATTTTCCCGTTATTGATATTTCCGCCGTCGGGAAATAACGGTTGTCACAATAGCGGTAATTCTGCCATTCCTCATTTTGGCTGTTCTTCTCGCAGGGTTCTATTAAGTTTCTACCCAGCAATTGCCGCAAAAGCGGCGTGTTCTCTAATTTATGCCTCCCGTCGCACAGGGATAGCAAATCCAGCTCGCTTTCCGATAACGCGTCGGCGCTGACGGAATATCGGTAATAAACGACGCGCGAAACAACTTGATATCCCCGCAATTTCACGCCGGAGCAGAGCTTGTAATACGACGGTTGTTCCGCGCTTTTCACAGTAACATTCTCCTTCGCTATTTGTTGGCGATTACAAATTTATAGAGGCTGTCAAAATCCTCCGTGAATCGGGGACTGTTCATATAAGCGTCGCGAGTGGGGTCTTTAGGACCGGTCGCATTAACCCCGATTGCATTGTTGCTAGAATCCGTCCAAGCGCCACCGGAACTGCCTTTGCTCATCGGATTTCCGTCCATACGTATCTGACGACTCCCCGGATAGTCAGGCGCAATCCCGCCACTTACGGTCTGCATTATTTCCCCGTCGCTAATATTGCCCGGGTAGCCGAACGACGTCGCGATTTCGGGAAGCTCAAGCGAATAATTCAAATACCCGGCGTCACTTTCGGATGTGGTCACAAGGAAACCATAATCCAACCGCGCGTCCACTCCTTTTCCGTCCACCCAATCGGCAAGCACCGCCAAGGCTCTGACGCTAAAACCTTTTTCATAACCGCCCTTTTTATACGCCCTCATAAATTTAATATTATTAGACCAACATTTGGTGTCGCGATCAAAAACACAGTGGGCGGCTGTCAATACCACGTCGTTTGTGCCGACGAATTGAGCCGATCCATAAAAAAGGCTGGGTTGCAAATACGCTAATTTTCCGCCGCATTTATAAGGCAAGGCTTTGATATCCGCCTCGGTTGCTGACAGCTCTTCCGATGGTTCGACCCGAATCTTACCTGAATCAGGGTCGATAGGGAGAGGGACAGGCTTAGCGTCCCTAATGCGCTCCGGCGTCCAATATTTGTCGGCTTCAAGTATCTCGTTGTCGTCAAAACGGCAAATTACAAATTTCCCTATTTGTTCAACTTTCATACTATCACTCCCTATCTAAGTAGTTATAACAAATGGTGCCATGTATTTTATATTTCGCGGTGTCCGAATCTGACTTGGAATATGTAAAACGCTCTTTTGCTATTCTATCGTATCCACCGCAAACATAGGCTTTCAACCATACATCCGCGCCTTCGTCAATATCTGTTTCGCTTAAATCCACCGTCCGTTCCCCATAAGCGCAAATATCATGATAGCCCGAAGCTTCCCAAGTTCCGCTTTTTTCAAGTACGCGCATTACGTTTCCGCCCGACTTAATAGTCTTGTAGACCTCCCACTTTATTTGCATATGCGCCACAAAACCACAATCGCCGCATCTTAATTTGATATACCGCACAAGACCTGCCGGTGGGGACGGCGGATCCCTATCATCCGAGGGTGTGCCGCACGAACCTTCCAGCCCCATATCCGCATCTTGCAGTTCCTCATGTTCCCTCCGCAAGTTAATGTCCTCAAGATGCATCCCCGCCTCCTCGTCGGTCAGCTCCTTTCCGTACCGTTCTTTTGCGATTGCCTTAATCTCTTCAATAGTCATTTTTTCTCCTCCTTAAATATATTTGTAATTATTTGCATAGAATCAGATATCTTGTCCACATCATCATTATATAAAAAGCAAGTAGAAAAGTCAATAAGAATTTTTAAATTGTTATAATATATAGAAGGGTAACAAAAAAAGAGGGCAAAACGCCTCAAAAGCGGTATAATTAACGGGTATGACAACCCGGTCTCACGCTAAGTTCCAATAATATATGGCAGGAATATCACGAGAAATACAATAATCGGCAGGATATATTTTCTCGGATTGCGCCATACCTCTTGTTTCGTTTGCCAATTCCTAATAGGCAATTTCCGCTCCAACAGCAGGACAATGGCGGTTTCCAACACCACGAGCGCAATGGCGGTGAGCGGAACGTACACATCAAACCGCTTCACAACGATAAAAAGCACGACGGTGAAGGTATTTGCAACGGCATAATAGGCTGCAAGGAAAAAGCCGTATACGCCGTTCATAAGGCGGCTTTGACGTGGCAACATTTTTTCATGCCGCAGCAATGCTTTATCACCCGAAAACATAGTCGATATGGGCGTGTTTAACGCAAATATGCACCAAACAACATTCATCAGAAGAGATTGGTCCTTCGCCATGAATGCAAGGGCTATGGCAAAACCGAACATAAATACCGTGTTTATAAGCGCTGCTTTCTCGCGCAATAAGACGGTAAAGAAATAATTGGACCTTCCAAATGGATTGCTTCTCATTTTACCCTCTCTATTGATAGCAAGGTGTGTAGGCTCGAAACGCGATATAAGGACGACGCTTATAAGCGCAACTCCAATTAGAACGGACAGATTTAAAATATGGTTTTGCGAACGTATAAGCAATATATATAACGCGAAGATTGTAGCAACGCAAATTACCGCAAGGAATGGTCTTTTTTTATTCATACTCATTACAATAACCGTATCAAGAACTGCCGCAATCAGCGCGCTCAGGACGAGATAAACAATCATTATGACGGGATTTTGAGTGAAAAGTAGCGCGACAATTATTACAAAGCTCATGCGCTTTAAAATAAGCGTAAATAATTGGGCAAAAATGAATGCGAAAAACACATCTGATTTTTTGCAGGGTAGCATAAGATATGCTTTTATCCTGTCTTTTGTCGAGTAGGATAATATGCTGTATAAGGTTGTTAAAAATGCCATCGACAGCCCTATTCCGTACATTGCCGCGCCGCCGAGCATAACTCCCGGGTTGGCTGAACGATAATACATCGAAGCGGCTAGAAACAAGATAATTACCGCCACTTGCTTTATAATCTTTCGATTCGTAACAAAATCATAGAGGAACAGTTTAATCTTAACCATCCAGCCACCCCTCAAGCTGACTGCGGATATCAACGCCCTGTCGCACTTGCTTACGCCGTATTTTCCCGTCGCTGAGGAGCAGAATATAATCGCAGGTTTTCTCAAAACTTTCGGCAATGTGCGAGGACATCAATATCGCGCCATGCCGCTTATATCCGTTAATCGCTTCATATAAAAACTCGGAGGAATTAAAGTCCAACCCGTCCAACGGTTCATCCAAAATAAGCAGGGGCAACCGCAACGCAAACCCTGTAATCAAAAACACTTTCTTTCTGTTGCCGGTTGAGAGGTCTTTCAATTCATGCTTCCGATATTCCCCGAAATTAAAGCCATCTATCAAATAATCAACGTAAGAGCTGTCCGGCTTCTTTTTATACGCGTTTAAAATAAAAGCGAGGTAATCGCTGAAAGTCCAATACATAAAGGCATTTTCTTCGGTAAAGACGGTATATCGATTTTGCTTAAAGCTTTCATCCGAAAACTTATATGCCTGTCCGCGAAAGGCGATTTTATCCGCGGCGTATTTATCATGCACATCAGATATCGCGTTGATAAGCGTAGATTTCCCTGCCCCGTTGATGCCCAACAGCCCCGCAACGGAATTTTCATCAATAGAAACGTCGGTTCCTTTGATAATGTCATTATCGGGCTTGTACCATATTTTGATTCTTTCTATTTCTAACACTTTATTTTTTCTCCCATTCTTTTTATGTGAAATACTATTAATATTGTATCTTTGATTGTACAATTTGTCAATAGATTTTTCATTTTTTTACATAATATGAGCAATTTGGGGTAGCATATGGAAAAAGGAGGAACTATTTTTATGCGTAATTATCCTGAATGCTTGCTTGACCCGGAGCAGTGTGTCGTCGCAATAATTGACCACCAGCCGCAGATGTACTTTGCGGTGAAGAGCGCGTTTCGCGATTGTGTGGCGAACAACGCGGCGGGGCTGGCGAATGCCGCCAAATTATTTGGTGTACCCTGCATCCTTTCCACAATTGAAGCCGCGGCTGTTTCCGGACCGCTAATCGCCAAAATACAGTCGGTTTACCCCCAAACACCCCCCATCGACCGCACGAATCTTAACGCTTGGGAGGATGCTAACTTTAAAGCCGCAATTGAGGGCACCGGCAGGAAAAAAGTGATTCTCGCCGGGCTATGGACGGAGGTCTGCGTCACCTTACCGGCGCTGAGTATGATGCGCGACGGTTACGAGGTGTTTGTCGCGGTGGATGCTTCCGCCGGCTCGTGCAAGCAGGCGCATAAGACGGCTATAAGCCGCATGATTCAAGCGGGCGTTACTCCGTTGACGTGGCAACAAATCATGCTGGAATGGCAGCGCGACTGGAACAACAAAGACACATACAACGGCGTGATGTCAATCGCGAAAGAGTACGGCGGAACCTACGGCTTGAGCATTGAATACGTCGAAAATATGATTAAAGCGTAGCAGATGTATAAAAAAGAGGGGCGCTTAGCCCCTCTATCAAATCCTTCTTATAAATCCCGCCAGGCGTTTACGCTGTTGTATTGCGCGTCTGTGCGCTCGCTGCGCGCTTTTTTTAGTGAGTCCGATGGCTAATATGCACGGGCGGCGCAAAATTTTGTAGACCAATAGCACGGGGAAAAGAACCACTTTGAATAAAAAATCCGCGGTTTTCCTTATGACGCCAATTAAAATCATGCATATTTTCGTACAAACGCGGCTAAGGAAGGCGAAATATATAAGCCCGCCTATCCCGATGCTCGCAAGCTCAAACGCGCGAACTTCACCGTCGTTTGCGGCAAGCATGAATTGCAGCACCACCAGCGCGGCAATAATCCCGAACATTATATCCTGAATCGTCGTTATTTTTTTGCCCACACGAAAGAAACGCCGATGAATGCGGAATAAATCAAAAATAATACCCAAAATAAAGCCGCATACTAAGCTGCCGACAAACACGAAAAATTGGCTCGCAACGGTGACTTCCATCTACTTGAACATTCTCGCGAAAAACCCGGGCTTATTTTTCTCAAAATCTTCGTACGAGAATCCGTCCACTTTCCCTTCAATGACAAGCTCGCCAATGTCAACATTCAGCTTGTTTATGCGGAATTCCTGCCCGCGCACCACAATGCTTCCCAATTCCGTATCCAGCACGACGACCGCGTCATCAAAGCTAACCACGTCTAGTACCCCGCTAACGCTCATTTTTTCACGATTTTCGATAATGATATTGCTGGACTCATTTTTCTTTTCCATGATATATTCCTCCTGTATTTCATGGAAAAGCATATGCGCGCGCGACTGCAAATATTCTCTTTTATGACCCTATGACATCGGCAATTGCGCTAAACATCACGCTTTTGTGAAATAAACCTCGAAAAATGTTTCACGTGACAACCGTGTATAGCCCTTCCGCGTCTTCCTTGCGCACATGTTCGGGCGTGGAATTCACTTTAATTTTAATTGTTTTAGCCCCGAAACGTATTTCTATCGTGTCGCCGGCGCTGACCTCCGTGCCCGCCTTCGCAGACCTGTCATTAACCAACACGCGCCCGCCGTCACACGCTTCTTTGGCTATCGTTCGGCGTTTGATTATGCGTGAATTTTTTAGAAATTTGTCAACCCGCATAGTTGTTCACTCCCGTTAGAAAATAAAAAGCGTACGCAAATAGGCTCAAATAACTTGAAACTTTGCGTACGCTTAAGTAAATTTTGTAATTCTACTTGCCGGAAACTGCCTTTTTAAGAGTTGCGCTAACCTTGAAGACAGCAGCCTTAGATGCAGCGATTTGCATTTTCTGCTTCGTCTGCGGATTAACTCCAACCCGTGCAGCGCGATGTGCAACCTTGAATGTACCCAAGCCGGAAAGCTTTACTTCCTCTCCGCTCTTCAGTGAAGTAGTTACAACGTCTACTAATGCCTCCACAGTTTCGTCAACAGCCTTTTTTGTCTGACCGCTCTTTAAAGCCACTTTTGCGATTAAATCAGCTTTGTTCATAATGACCAACCTTTCTCTATAGTTTTGGAGACGGCTGCTACGGAAAATCCATATAAACCATCTCTTTTTTTCAATAATATCAGAGAATTTCTCATTTGTCAAGCCTTTTTTTGAAATTTGCGGTAAAAAAATGTATATTTTCTATAGTTTCGTCGGAATTTTCGCGTCCGCGAAGGCGCAAAACCGTGATTATTACGCCGTTTTTTACGAACGCGACAAAATACGGCAATTGCAAATAAAAGTTTTGCTTTTTTTCCGCGAAACTGTATTCCAACTATAACCATAATAATACCAAAAAAAAACTGTTGCAAAATGAATCGTAGTATGTTATGATTAATACGTAGGGGGTAGGCAATGAAAAATAAAATTTCAGCCGCTTTAATAATAATTGTAATGTTCCTCGCGCAAGCGCCTTTAATAACAATCGCTCAGGGCATCGTTTGTGTCGACGACGCGCAGTTCGGCGCCGAGCTTTCGCGGATGCTTTCCGAAAATTGGGGCTATTGGAACACCGAAGAAAACGCTGATTTTCATGCTTCCGAAGCTCCGCAGAGTACCCCGAGTGAGTTTGCGACGCGCCGTCTTATAGTTACAACCAAAAATGCTAACTTTAATTTTAACGAGCTTTTTCCAAGCCAAAAAATAGTAATAGGGCTGCAAAGTGAAATGACCGTTTTGCAGTTCGACAGCGAAACCGCCGCGGAACAAGCGTTTAATAAGCTGCTTTTACACGCTGATGTCGACTATGTTCAGCCCGACCGCATTGTCACGCTCGTCGACGACGGCTTCAGCAATATCACCGGCACAACGCAAGCGGACGGTTCTGTCCAGACAGGCAGTGACCCGACGTCATGGGGCATTTCGCGCATCGGCTCGGATGAATACACCGCCGCCCTGCTGGACGAACATATGGATGATAACGATGTAGTTATCGCGGTCGTTGACACCGGCGCGTGGCTTTCCCACAGCTTTTACAGCGGTCGCCTCGTGACGGGCTATAACGTCCTTTTGAGCACGAACAACCCTGTTGACGACCACGGTCACGGCACGCACGTTACGGGAATTATAAGCGATGTAACGCGCAAAGCGCCCGACCGTGTTAAAATAATGCCGATTAAGGCGCTGGATAGCAAAGGCACGGGTACCGACCTCGCTATATTAAGCGGCATAATATGGGCGGTAAATCACGGCGCGGACGCAATTAACATGAGCCTCGGCGGACGTTATGAAAATAAAGCTTTCATGCCGACCGCGGGCAATTCATACATAAGCCCTGCCATCAATGCAGGCATACCCGTTATAGCCGCCTCGGGGAATGACAGCGGCGATGTAAGCTATACCGTGCCCGCGGCTTACGCATACAGCATTACGGTTGCGAATGTCGATGAAAAGGATAAGCGTCACAATCAGTCAAACTATGGCTCCGCTGTGGACGTCGCGGCTCCGGGCTCTGTGATTTGGAGCAGCTACTACGACACCAACGAGCTGGGCGAGTGCTATGCCAAGCTTACGGGGACGTCTATGGCAGCGCCACATGTCGCGGGTGCGGTCGCTTTAATGATGCTTACCCACGAGGAATATACAGCCTCCGATTATGAGTATTTGGTGCAAAGCTGGGTGGATGACGCCGGTTCCACCGGGAAAGACAACCTTTACGGTTACGGCATTTTAAACATGAATAAAGCCTTGAATACAGAAGGGAAATTTAACATTGCGAGCGTCCGCGCGAACGATGTGAGTGTGCAGTACGGCACAATGCCGACATTGAGCTTCCGCGCCGTTGATTCTAAAACGAACGACGTGACGTCCACTATTGACCCGCAGCATCAAATCACATATACCGTCAAAAACGCCAACGGTCAGGACGTTTCGCTGAGCAGTAATATGCCCGGCGGAGTGTATAAAATTTACACGGGATATGGCGTGAATTCCAATTATATCCTGCGGCACGAGAAGAATTTTGACGCCGTGGGGACATTGACGGTTGTGGATTCGTCCGCTACGCCGATGCCGCCGGATCAGATGGCGACGCCGACAGCCGCGCCTACGCCCACAGCCACATCCCCGTCCACGAGCGCATCTCCCGCGCCTACGTCGGGTACAATGCCGACCACGCCTGTCTTGCCGATTGTCACGGCTCCGGTGGTGACGTCCTTCCCGATACCTACTCCTGCTCCGACAAGTGGTGGCGGTAGTGGTGGCGGTGGTGGTGGTGGCGGGTCGGGGACTCCGAGCGTCACTCCCACGATTAAGCCATCGCCGACGATTAACCCCGAGCCTACTTCGGGAACGGCTATAATGCGCGATATTGCGGGCCATTGGAGTGAAAATTATATTTACGAAATGGTCGCCAAAAAAATTATAAACGGCTATCTGCAGGCAGACGGCACATCTCTGTTTCGTCCCGATAGCTACACCACGAGGGCGGAATTTGTAAAAATGCTCGCGCTTATGAGCATGGACGAAATAGATGCAAATACGGCGCTGATTGTGTACGACGTCAGCGCGGAGAATTGGTACGCGTCTTACGTTTCGTGGGCGATATCTAATTCGCTCGTGACGGGCTACGAAAACAACACGTTTAGGGGCGATAATTTTATATCACGGCAGGAAATGGCGGTAATTTTGGTGCGATACGCGGATTATAAGCATTTAACCCTGGAGCAGGACGGGGCGGCGGACTTTAATGACAGCGGGAGCGTGGCATATTGGGCGAAATACGCGGTGAATGTGCTGCAAAATTCGGGAATACTCACGGGCGATGAACGGGGCAATTTTAATCCGGAGCTGTCGACGCGGCGTTCCGAAACGGTCGCCATGCTTTATCGGATAGACAACGTCATTCCGCTTTCAACCGCGGAGGCTTCTCATGAAATTCCGACGGGGTTAATAGGCGAAAAAAATCCGTGGCAATCGCTGATTGACGGTTGGAAATAATATGACGGCGGGTGAATTGCGCGCTGTTATGCGCACGAACGGGAATAAATTTAACAAGTCT
>JAISFC010000083.1 GCA_031263785.1 Clostridiales bacterium
ATCTCGCGCGGGTATAAAGGCGCCGCGATACTTGACGCCGCATAGCTCGCGCGCGGAAAACCCGAGCATTTTAATAATGCCCGCGCGTCCGGCGAGGCTGTCGCCGACATTTTTCATCAACGATAAACTCTGCGAACCCGTGAGGTAGAATTGCCCCTTCGCTTTATGCGTGTCGACGATGTCCTTTATATAATCGAACAGCTCGGCCGCCTTTTGGATTTCATCCACGATAACGGGCGGCTTGTATGCATCAAAGAACAGCGACGGGTTCTCTCTCGCGCTCTCGCGGACAAGGGGCCGATTCAGAGCGATGTAATTGACGCCGCCGAAAACCTCTTTGAGCATCGTGGACTTGCCCACCTGCCGCGCCCCCGTGAGAACAATTACGGCCTTGCGCTTGGCGATACGCAAGACGACCTGTTCTATATGTCTGTGGTAATACATCGTTTGCTCTCCGACTATTTTGGATTATGATTCCATTATAGTCTAAGCATCGTCGTTTGTAAAGCGTTTTCGCATGAGGAAAGCATTGACAAATCACAGGAGTTTATTGTTCCTACCTATCTTGATAGTGAGAGCCGCATTGAGTAATTTCCAATTTTCCGTCCTCAATACGAAAAACAATCCTGCTTTTCTCGTCAATCTCGACGCTCCAAAAACCTTGTAAATCATGCTTTAACGGTTCCGGTTTACCAATCCCTTTGTAACCGTTTCGCTCTATGTCCTGCAACAGCTTATTTATCCGTTTCAGCGTTTTTTTGTCTTGCGTCTGTGATCGCTTTTCGCAACCGTTTCATGTTTCTTTCCGAGTAAAACGGATCGGGATCCGCCGCCACTTCAAAAGGGATTCTTCTCTCTTTGTTGACTTTGGCTGCAAAGATTGTAAATGCGGCAGTCATGCTTAAACCCATTTCTTTACAAACCTGTTCCATGCCCATTTTCAAATCTTCGTCTATGCGAAAATTAACCATAGTTTGTGCCATAACCAATCACTCCTTATGTTTGTAGCATACCACAATCATAAAGCAAAAATCAATATATTTCTTTACATTTTCATAATATGAGAATTACGTTTTGCATAAGGGATTGCCACCGTTTGCAGGCATTTCCACAGCCTTTTCCGCGCCGCCCTCATTGCCGCCGGCGGTGAAATATGCTATAATTTAAGAGGATGAACACGGTTCATTTTTCAGTGCAAGTTACGATATAAAAAGGTTTTACCGCCAAAATACCGGCGGGTCATTACACCGCAGCCGAACTGATGTAGCGCAAAATCGAGTAGGAGGGCGGTCATTGGTTGGCCGCCCCCACCACCGAGCTTTTCTTTCAAGATTTCCTGTTTTTGACACGTGTTTTCGTGCAGTCAACATGACCTAAAATTTCAATGCTGCCCACATATTTATTACAAATACGCAGTTGAAACTATAAGTGGACATCCAAGTAAGGATTGGAAGTAAAACTGCAGTTTGCGCAATTGTTCACGTTATTTAATTCATCCAATTCACATCTCTTATTGGAACATATCATTTGGCAACCCTTATGACTGCTATAAAACGAACCGTATTGGTAAGAAATTTTACCCCATTTGCCGTGTGAATAATTAGGGTGACCATTGCTTGCGAGAATTTTATCACAACTCGGCAACAAATTGGTAAAATGCGAATTCGTAGCATGATGCGGAGCTTTAATAATTCTATATTTCACACTCATTTCCATGTAACAAGAAATATCTTTATTAAATATAATCTTCTTCAACTCCGAAACGGGAATATCTCCCGTCATCAGCAAAGATGAAACCCCGTCAACCGGTTTATCTTGGAAAACAATACTGATTTTATTTTCTTGCTGCCGCATAGAGCGAACTTCTGCGTTCAGCTCGTCTATCAATTTTTCCGGCAAATGCGGTTCCCATTTTTCAATATCGTCTGATATGATTTTTAAAGCACCGTCAATTGACTCCATAATTTGAGAATCCTGCAATCCTCCTTGTGCCAATCTTCCGTAACCGATCAATAGCGCTTCTGTAAAACTATCTGTTAAATTAAGAAATGAGTCGGCATACGGTATCGGCTCATCGGACGGAGATTCACCCCTTGGAGTTGTTCTTATACCGTCTATCCTCGCCAATAAAGCAAGTACAGCCGCTTCGACTTTCTTATGCAAGTTTAATTTAGAAAAGCAAGGCCATAAAACCTTATAGTCTCGTGACGCAAACGGAAAAGTACAGCCGCGATTTAAAAAATGAATATTCGTATTGATATTCATGAGACTTTTTAAAAGAGAATATAATGTAATTTGGACCGGTTTTTTATTTAAAACTCTAGATGAAAAAATATCGGACAAAACGTGCAATTGCAAAAATGTCAATTCTCCCAACGTCTCTCTCATGGCAAAGATGTCCGGGATGTATACATTTCCAATATTTACCTTACCGGGCAAATTCGTTTCCCAGAAACCATTGATGTGATCCTTATGAAAATGAGTCATCAAAACAGACAACTCTTTTCCACAATTCAAATTTTCAATATCATTTGCAATACCCGAAAGTACACCCGGGGTGTCACTTCCGAAATCGACCAGAAGATTTTGCGCATCGTCGCTTAATAAAAAACAATCTCCGAATCCGACGTTATACATCCGAATATTCATGTCGACAGACCATCCTTTCCCGCCAAATGATACAGCGACTTACGGTAGCTGAAATTATGGCTTTCCTTCTTGGCTTTTACAGAGAGTGTATCATAGTAACGGGAAGAATACAATCTTGTCGGTTCTGT
>JAISFC010000088.1 GCA_031263785.1 Clostridiales bacterium
TCGTAGTTGACAAAAATTCGTGATTATGGTATACTATAATTAGAAGGGAAATAATGTTTAAACTGCTTTTTCGGGACGTAATTTGCGGGGCATAAAAATGCGATAATGACTATATTTGCAAGATGCGGCTTTTGAGGATTTAGTTCTTGAAGGTTTTTAAAAAAGGAAGAGGGTAAATATGGGAAAACAAGTGGTATTGACGTTTCAGGGCAAAGAAGAGCTGGAAAAGGAGCTTGAAATTTTACAGACGGTGCGACGAAAGGAAATCGCGGAGACAATAAAGCAAGCGCGCGAATTCGGCGACCTTTCGGAAAACGCGGAGTATGACGAGGCAAAGAACGAGCAGGCAAAGCTGGAGCTAAGGATTATTGAAATCGAGAACAAGCTTAAAAATGCCACTGTAATCGACGAAGAAGACATAAAATCCGACGTTGTTTCGATTGGCTGCAAGGTGCGCGTTCGGACGGAGGCGACGGGCGAGGAGCAAGAGCTTTTCATCGTGGGGTCGACGGAGGCGAATCCTTTTCAGGGGCGCATTTCCGACGAAAGCCCGGTGGGAGCGGCATTATTGGGTGCGTCAATCGGCAAGACGGTGAAGGCGGAGACGCCGAGCGGTGTGCGGGCATTCAAGGTTCTGGCGATTACCACCTGACCGCAAAAGCGGCGAATTTTAGCATGATTTCTTGCATCGGACGAGAGGAATGTTGATATAATGGCAGAAGAAAACGAACTGAATTTAAGCGAGATTCTACAGATTAGGCGTGACAAACTTGCTGATTTACAGCGTGAAGGCGCGGACCCTTTTGGCATCACAACTTTTGCGGCGTCGCATCACGCGCAGGATATAATCGATAATTTTGACGCTATGGAAGGTAAAACCGTGCAAATGGCGGGGCGGCTCATGTCTAAAAGGGGCATGGGCAAGGCGTCATTTGCCGACCTCGCGGACCAAAGCGGCAAATTGCAACTATACATAAAGGTTGACGAATTGGGCGAAGACGCATATGAAGCGTCGCGCAAGCTGGATGTCGGCGATATCGTGGGGGTGAGCGGAGAGGTTTTCCGCACTCATAGAGGGGAAATTTCCATTAAAACCAGGGCGATTACCTTGCTCGCGAAATCGTTGCAGCCGCTGCCCGAAAAGTACCACGGGCTTAAGGATACAGACCTGCGCTACCGACGCCGTTATGTGGATTTAATCGTTAATCCCGAGGTTAAGGAAGTGTTTGTCAAGCGGAGCAAAATCATTAGGGAAGTTCGGCGGTTTCTTGACGATTTAGGGTTTTTGGAGGTTGATACGCCGATTCTCAACACTATTCCCGGCGGGGCAATCGCGCGCCCATTCATCACCCACCACAACACTTTGGGGATTGACATGTACATGCGCATTGCCACGGAGCTGCATCTAAAACGGCTGATTGTGGGAGGTTTTGAGCGTGTTTATGAGATGGGGCGCATCTTCCGAAACGAGGGCATGAGCTACAAACACAATCCGGAATTTACGACGGTGGAGCTGTATCAGGCGTATGTCGATTACAACGACATGATGGATTTGACCGAAAAATTAGTATCAACCGTTGCAAAAAACGTGTGCGGTACGACTAAAATAGACTATCAGGGCAAGACAATTGACCTCACGCCGGGCTGGAAGCGAATGACGATGATTGACGCGGTTCGCGAGCTTGCGGGGATAGATTTTGGCAATATAAGCGCAGATTCTGACGCGATAGCGGCGGCGCGGAAGGCGGGAGTAACGGTGACGGAGGATGCGAGCCGGGGCAGTGTGCTCAACGAGGTTTTCGAGGAAAAAGTGGAGCCGCAGCTGGAACAGCCGACATTTATAATGGATTACCCGATTGAGGCGTCGCCGCTTGCAAAGAAAAAGAGTGACGACCCGCGGCTGACAGAGCGATTTGAGCTTTTCATTTCGGGCAGGGAGATAGCGAATGCGTTTTCCGAGCTGAACGACCCGATTGACCAGCGGGAGCGATTTGAAGAACAAGTGAAAAAACGTGAAAAAGGCGATAAAGAGGCAAATATGATGGATGACGATTTTATCTTAGCGTTGGAATACGGAATGCCGCCGACGGGTGGCTTGGGAATAGGCATTGACAGGCTGATAATGCTGCTGACGGATTGTACTACGGTTAAAGATGTGTTGCTTTTTCCTACTATGAAGCCGGTTTAGAGCTTGTAAAACTGGGGAGGGGTTTAAAATGACAATGCAATTGTTTATCTGGATTTTGGTGGCGGTGATTTTGCTGCTTATACTGCTTTCTAATATTAAAATCGTGCCTCAATCGTACGTTTTTATTGTCGAGCGTTTGGGGATATACCATGCGTCGTGGGGCGTCGGTCCGCACTTCCGGGTGCCTTTTATTGAGAAAATCGTGAGAATTATCACGTTGAAGGAGCAGGTGGAGGACTTCAAGCCACAGCCCGTTATCACGAAGGATAACGTGACGATGCACATTGACACGGTAATTTACTACCAAATAGTCGACCCGAAGATGTTTACTTATGGGGTTGACCGCCCGCTTTCGGCGATTGAGAATTTGACCGCGACATCACTGCGTAACATCATCGGCGATATGGAACTCGACGAGACGCTCACATCGCGGGATGAGATTAATTCGCTCATGCTCACGATTTTAGACGAGGCGACAAATGTTTGGGGAATCAAAATAAACCGCGTTGAGTTGAAAAATATTGTTCCTCCGCGTGAAATTCAGGACGCGATGGAAAAGCAGATGAAAGCGGAGCGGGAACGGCGCGAGCAAATCCTGCGCGCGGAAGGCGAGAAAAAGTCCGCTATTTTGGTGGCGGAAGGCAGGAAGGAGGCGGCGATTTTGACAGCAGAGGCAGAGCGCGAATCTGCCATTTTATCGGCTCAAGGACGCAAGCAAACGCATATATTAGAGGCTGAAGGTCAAGCCGAGGCGATTGTTAAAATCCAGTCGGCAACGGCGGAAGGAATCAAGAAAATAAACGCGTCTACGCCGTCTGTTCAGGCGCTCGCGTTGAAAAGTATGGAAACATTTGAAAAGGTGGCGGACGGCAAGGCGACGAAGATTATTGTGCCGACGAACCTGCAGGAAATGGCGGGAATAACCACGACGTTTAAGGAGTTTATGACGGACACGAACATTCCGTCGGTTGAGCCTCCTAAAATTAGCGTGAACCCCCAGCCGCAGAGCGGGAGCGCGATAGTTGCGAAGAAGCTTGCGGAGGCGGAAGCGGCGAGCACACGCAAGGGATTGGGCAGGCTTGAAGGGCGTTTTGGACTAAGCACGGGAGGAAAATCGGGCGATTCCGGCGGCACAGGCGGCAAGGGAGACTCAAAATAAAGGCGGTAAATCATCTTGAACGGTGTTCGGCGAACGATGTTCAGTGAATGCTGTTCAGTGAATGCTGTTCGGTGAATGCTGTTCCGCGGGTGTGCGGGAAAATTTGTGATATTTGTGATATTTCTATAAGGAGCTAATTCATGGGGCGATGGCAGGACATACAGGCAAAAAAGGATAAGACGGACGCGGCGCGCGCAAAAGTGTTCACTAAAATCGGGCGTGAGATTGCGGTCGCGATTAAAGAGGGCGGCGGTGCGAACGTCGAAACCAACTCGAAGCTGAGAGAAGCCGTGTCTAAAGCAAAGGCGAATAACGTGCCGAATGAGAATATAAACCGAATAATTAAGAAGGCGGAGAGCGACGGAGCAGCCGATAATTACGAAGAAATTCTGTATGAAGGCTATGGTCCGGGCGGCATTGCGGTGATGGTTGAAGCGTCGACAAATAATAAAAACCGCACGGCGGCGGATATTCGGCATCATTTTGATAAGTACGGCGGAAATTTGGGGCAAACCGGCTGTGTGGCGTTTATGTTCCAGCGATATGGTGTGATTGAGGTTGAAAAGGGCGAATTATTCGACGAGGACAAGTTCGTAATGGAGGCAATTGAGGCGGGCGCCGACGATGTGGCAACCGAGGGCGAAACGGTTTTAGTTTTAACATCGGTCAAGGATTTTCGGTCCTGCAGCGAAAAATTGTCAGAGAATAATAAGCTGATAGAGGCGGAAATTAAGTATATTCCGGCAAATGACGCGGAGCCGACGAATGAAGATGAGCGGGCAAACTTTGATAAGTTGATTTCCGCGCTGGAAGGAAATGATGACGTCATGAATGTGTACACGAATTTTTCGGGTTAAAATGACATGGGGGGACAGGAAATGGTTAATAAGAACGGTAAAAAAGGCAAGAACGGTCCGAATAAAAAAACGCAAAATAAATTGTTTATAGAGAAGCAAAAACATGAAAAAGAAAAGCGGGCAAATAAAAGCGTTGATGAAACTGTAGACGACGTTATTGATTTGATGGCGTTTATGTTCGCGCAGAACAAAGGCGTCATTTACACGGGGCAGTTTAATTTTAGGTTGAACAAGGATTTAGGCGTCGAATATACGCATGTTCAAGGCAGGTCGGAGAAGGCGTCATACGAACTCGCGCTGAGAGAGCTTTCAAAAAAGATGGAGGCGGCGAGCGAACAGTTGCGTGCGGCGCGGGAAAACCCTGATGAAACACCGATTGACCAACCATCGAATTTGCCCAATGAAAGCAGGAGTATCAAGTTGTATTTAGATAAAGCGGGGGAGGCTCCAAGCATTTCTATGGAGATGTTTGTTGAAGCGCGGAATATTTTGACAGATGTGTGGAAAGTTGATGAGAACGTCACTTTGCGCAATAAACTTGAGGAGGACCTAGCCGACGCACACGGTGACATGGCTGAAATGGCGCAGGTTCTTCGCAAGAAAAACGGGTCGGTGCGTAACACAAATCCGAATGATAAATTTGATAATAAGTTCAAACGCCGTTAATTGAATAGATTTTAATCATCGCCGCGGAGCAGATTTTCGGCGTAATCCTGCAGGCTTTCGAGGGAATTCACGTTGCTTCCGCGCGACGCGATTTGGTCCTTGACGTAATCGGGCAGCGTAAGGTAATATTCGCTTGCCTGAACGTCGTTTTTGATGAGCTCGTACAAATTTTCATATTTCATACAAAACACCTCTTTACGGATTATTCCCGTGAGGTGTTCTATTTATTCACAAAAACGCGTAGGCATGTAATATGGACGACCATCTCCATACGAAAGGACGAATGAATATGAATATTGTGACTATCGCGTATATTTTTGGCGTTATTCTATTGTACGTAACGATCTGGCTGTGCTACCGTCCGCTTAAAGTCCTTGCGCGGGTGGCGTTTAACGGTCTGCTCGGCGGCGCGGCGATTTTCGGGATAAACTTCGCGTTCGGCTGGCTGGGCGTCACGATAGGCATAAACGCCGTGACCTCGCTGACGGTTGGGCTGTTGGGGGTGCCGGGGGTGGCGCTTATTCTGGCGCTGCAACACTTTTTTGTATAAAAAATTCCAACATTGTAAATAATTCCAACGAAAATTAATTTTCCCAAAGGAGGTACAAGCTATGGCGAACATTTCTTCGAAGGAATTGAGCGGTTTGGAAGACATTTTGAGCATTGAACAGAACTTGACGTCAAAGTACAACACATACGCGAACATGTGTCAGGATGCGCAGCTCAAGCAAAAATTCCAAGCGGTCTCAGAGCGGCACCAGCAGCATTTTAACACACTTGTGACTTACCTGCACTAAAACTCAGTACGGTCGAGAAAGGAGATTTTAACATGCCAACGCCAAAAGTAATGGGCGACAAAGAAATTTTGAACGATTGCTTAACCAGCGAGAAAAATTGCACGAATGTGTACAACACCTTTGCGAACGAATGCGTCAATCCTCAGCTCCGCACGGATTTCCTGAACACGCTGAAGGACGCGCACGACATCCAGACGGAGCTTTTCAACGACATGCAGACGCGCGGGTGGTACACGGTAAAAGGAGCCAAGCAGGAGGATATCGTTCAAGCCGCGCAAAAGTACGGACCAAGCAGTTAGCGCATGGGGGCGGAGATGCCCCCCGTTACATATTTTATAGGTAAAGAAATTTTCATGCAGCCCCTGACGTTTCACCCCGCCGCGTTTAAAGAACGGGTTTATTTGCGTTATGCAACAGTTTTATTTTCTGAAAAAATTCTTGCAAATTTTGCCATTTCATGATATAATAAATGCGTAAGGGAATAGTGGTTTTGCCACTCACGTTTATTTGAACAGCAATGGTAATCTGCGTTTCTTTTAGAAACGCACATGTTGTAATAAAAATGAAAGTGATTGAGGGGAAAACTATGGAGAAAATACCAAACTCAAATGGTAAAAATCCACCATTGAAAAATAAGGTGATTGGCAGGTGGAACTAATTGAGAGATTTGTATATAGGCAGTTTGTTGCACGACATCGGCAAAATTATGTATCGCGCGGGGGACGGACGCAACCATTCTGTGTTGGGAAAGGAATTTTTGATAAAGCAGGAGTTTAATAGGCGGATTGCGGATTGCGCGAATTTTCACCATGCAAGAAAACTAAAGGGTGCGCAAATTTCGGACGATTCAATTTGCTATATCGTCTACTATGCCGATAACATCTCGGCGAGTAGTGACAGACGCGAATTAGAAGAGG
>JAISFC010000024.1 GCA_031263785.1 Clostridiales bacterium
AAAGCTACCTTTGGGCGGACATTTATCTTGACGGGACGGGCATAAACGCGGGTGCAATTGACGAAGCGACGCCGCTGACCATCGGCGGCACGGCGTACCTGTACGCGGGGGCATTCTACCTGCCGACCGCGAACAAACTCGCGCTATCAACGGCGGATTTAAACACGATGAAGGGGCAGGTTGGCAACAGAGACATTGATGGCATCACGACAATCTACAACATCAACGAACATCTGGGCGTCGATGCCGCGGACTACACCACCGTCCTCGGCTACATCGGCAAAACAAAGCTCCAGCCACTCCCGCTGGTGGTAAGCAATTAAAATAACGAATTAATCATAAAAAACAAACGGTGTAAGTGCGCACCGTTTGTTTTTATGTGCTTGATTTAATTTTTTCACGCGACGAAGTCGCGTGAAACTAAAGTTTAGGGTCAAGCCCTTTTTAAAGGGCTTGCAGGGTGCGGGACAGAGTCCCGCTTAAATAAGAATAGTATTATTTTTCCCTCTATCTAACCTTTCTTAGCACTCCTGTAAGCCGAGTTCTGTATTGGACGGTCATCTATCTACGCCATGGATTTCGCCATAGCTTTAGCCACCCTTCGAGAGTGAAACGCGGTAGCAAAACGGCAATTTTGCCGTTCTGTTCCCGCGTTTCGGGCGGGCAACCCTCTCGGTCGGTGTTGCTTCAGGTGGGGTTTACATAGCCGATTAGTCGCCTAATCGCCGGTGAGCTCTTACCTCGCCGTTTCACCTTTGCGCGCGCGGACAAGCCGAATGCGCCGTTTGCTTTCTGTTGCACTGTCCCTGGAATCGCTTCCGCTAGGAGTTACCTAGCACCCTGCCCTGCGAAGCTCGGACTTTCCTCACGAAATGTAATCATTTCCCGCGACCGTCTGGAGTACTAAGAGAGATTAGAGAGTGGAGGGGTAAACGCGATAATTGCCAAAATAGCGTCCGACGCCGCCGTTATCTACGCCGTGCGCCGCCGCGTTAATCATCGCACCGCCGTGCCGATTTCCTCCCCTGATATTGCTTTATATATGTTTTCAGGCTCGTTTAAGCCGAATATTAGCAGCGGAATGTTGTTATCCATGCAAAGGCTGGTTGCGGTCGAATCCATCACGCCCAGCCCGCGGTTTAAAACGTCCAAATACTTGATTTTATCGAATTTTATCGCGGTAGCGTTGATGTTCGGGTCGCTGTCGTACACGCCGTCCACTTTTTTGGCGAGAAGAATCAGCTCCGCGTCAATTTCGGCGGCTCGGAGCGCGGCAGCGGTATCGGTCGAGAAAAAGGGACTGCCCGTGCCACATGCGAAAATCACCACGCGCTCTTTTTGCAAGTGGCGAATCGCGCGCCCGCGTATGTAAGGCTCAGCAATTGCCCTCATTTCGATTGCCGTCTGCACCCGCGTGGGTACTCCCTGCCGCTCTAGCGCGTCCTGCAACGCAAGCGCGTTTATCGCGGTAGCCAACATGCCCATTTGGTCGGCGCGGGACCTGTCCATGTTTTTGCCGGAACGCCCGCGCCAGAAGTTTCCGCCGCCCACCACTATGGCGATTTCCGCCTTAAGCTCCCTGACCGCGCGCGCAATGACGCCCGTTATGCCCTCGATGGTGGGTTCGTCCAAGCCGAATCCCCGTTTGCCCGCCAACGCTTCACCGCTGATTTTCAGAATGACTCTTTTGTACTTCGCCAAAATACGCACCCCTTTTTTACGAAGGCGCGTGTTATATTTACGCTGCCCCGCGTGCTTGTTCACTATAAAAATAAGCGGAATACAACTGATTTAATTAGACATTTTTGCCACTTCATCCGCGAAATTATCATCTTTTTTCTCAATGCCTTCGCCGCGCTCAAAACGCGAGAAGCGTCGGATACTTATATTCTCCCCAATTTGACCCACTTTTGCGGACACCAAATCGCCCACCGACGTGTCGGGGTCCTTGATGAACGGCTGCTCCAGCAGGCATACCTCTTTGAAAAACTTGCCGATGCGCCCTTCAACAATTTTTTCGGCAATGTTCTCGGGCTTGCCTTCCGCAACCACCTGCGCCTTCAATATATCCCGCTCTTTTTCAACGATTTCCGTAGGCACCTCTTCGCGGCGGATGTACTTAGGTGATAGCGCCGCGATGTGCATGGCAATATCGGTTGCCAATGCTTGAAATTCCGAATTTTTAGCGGCAAAATCCGTTTCGCAATTCACTTCAAGCAGAACGCCGATGCGCCCGTCGCCGTGAATGTACGAGAACACCCCGCCCTCAGCCGCAATGCGGTCCGCCTTTTTAGCAGCCTTTGCCAGCCCTTTTTCGCGCAAAATATCCCGCGCCTTCTCAAAATCGCCGTTCGCCTCAGACAGCGCCTGCTTGCAGTCCATCATGCCGCAGCCCGTCTGTTGACGTAAATCTTTAACTGATTGTGCTGAAACTGTACTCATATTCACAACTTCCTTTCAATTATAACGTTACGCCATGGCTGGCTAATCTTCCAAAATCATGGGTTGAATTTTCGGTTTGCGCGCAACCGGCGGCATTTCCTCGACAATCACTATTTCCTCGGGGACCTCGGGAGCCGCCTGTTTGCCGACTTTACCGCCCTCATTCGCCTCGATAACTGCATTTGCAACTGCCTCGACAATTAATTTAACCGCGCGAATCGCGTCGTCATTGGCGGGAATCACATAATCCGCCTCCTCGGGGTCGCAATTTGTATCAACGATTGCCACGACGGGAATTCCCAATTTTTTCGCTTCGGAAATCGCGATATGCTCCTTGCGCGGGTCGACGACGAACAGCGCGCCGGGCAATTCCTTCATTTCTTTTATTCCGCCTAAATACCGCTCCAGACGGGTCTGTTCTTTCTTTAAATTCAATACTTCTTTTTTGGTCAGGAGCTCGAACGTGCCGTCCGTTTCCATCTTTTCCAGCTGATATAAACGGTCTATACGGCGTCTGATAGTCGAAAAATTGGTGAGCATTCCGCCCAGCCACCGCACATTAACGTAAAACATTCCTACGCGCAGCGCCTCGGATTCTATGGCTTCCTGAGCCTGTTTTTTTGTGCCGACAAACAAAATCGTTTTCTTTGCCGCCGCTATGTCGCGGATAAAAGCGTAAGCTTCTTCGATTTTGCGCGCGGTCTTTTGCAAATCAATGATATGAATCCCATTGCGTTCGGTGAAAATATACTCTGCCATTTTAGGGTTCCACCTGCGTGTTTGATGCCCGAAATGGACTCCCGCTTCCAAAAGCTGTTTCATCTGTACTACTGACATTTTTGCATCTCCTTTTTGTTTTTTGGCGTTTGGCGCGGTTACTTTTAACGTTTTTAAGACACGTAATTTACAAAAACGACAGCCGTTTTCTTACAAAAATTAGCTTATTAAATAACTGCCCGCCAAATCGCCCGTCCGCACTGATTTTTAACGTGCCAACCCGCATTTCCGCGGGAACAACGGCACGAATCATGCGCGTGCATACTTATCCACAAAAAATAGTATATCATATATTCAGCGCAATGTCAAGCAGAAATTTTGCGCATAAAAGAGGCGGAAAAATGCACATTTGTTTTATAATTTCAAAGCGTAAAAATTGGCAACATTAAAATTTTTTTTTTGCAAAAACTAAATTTGATAAGAGGTGTTTAATTTTGAAAGCTATATATAAATTTTTGCAAATTTCAGTAATTATCTGCATGATATCGGGCATTTGCGGCTGTACAACAGAGGTGCAGGGCGACACGTCCGGCGTGAGCAACAAGCTCCATGCGTGGGGATTCAAGCGGAATCCGAACGCCGCCCCGAATATTTTGGAAGAGGAGCGCGACCTGCTGGCTCGCAACGGAGGCATATATATAGGAAACGAACAGGAAAAACGCTTGTACCTGACCTTTGATAACGGCTATGAAAAGGGCTATACGCCGAAAATTTTGGACACATTGCGCGAGCATAATGTAACGGCGACTTTTTTCATAACGGGGCATTATTTAGACGCTAATGAGGACCTCGTACGCCGAATTGTCGATGAAAAACATCACATCGGCAATCACACCATCCATCACGTGGTAATGCCCAACGAGAGTGACGAAAAAAATCGGAAAGAGTTGGACGACCTGAAGATGAAATTTCGTGAAAAATTCGGTGAAAATGCGGAGATGAAGTATATGCGTCCGCCAAAGGGCGAGTACAGCGAACGTACGCTCAAGCTCACGAAAGAGCTGGGATATACCACTGTTTTTTGGAGTAGCGCGTACGTGGATTGGGACGAATCCAAGGCGGGGGACCGCGACAACGCGTTTAAAATGATAACGTCGCAGTTTCATAATGGGAGCATAATTTTGCTGCACAACACGAGCCAAAACAATGCCGATGTTTTGGGCGATGTGATAAAAGCCGCACGGGAAGCGGGTTTTGAATTTGGAAATTTGGACGAAATTGCCCAACTGTAGAAAATTTTTAGCAGGATACCTTGCCTCGCTGTGGCAAAAATAAGTATACGGTGGAGGGTAACTTAAATGGCTAAAAAAGCGTGGAAATTTGGAATTTTGCTTCTTGCGGCATTGCTTATATCGGGCAGCGCCCAAATGGGCGCGACACAGTTGACAAATGCGCAAATAAGCGAAGAAATTCGCGTTATACCCGGCGGAACGGTGGTTGGGATAAAAATTTGGGCAGGCGGAATAATTGTTGCCGATGTCGAAAAAAAGTCCCCGGCGTCAAAGGCGGGACTAAGAAAAGGCGATTTTATCACTACAATTGGCGGAGAAAAGGTAGAAACGGTACAGGATTTTACGGCGAAGACACAAGCGATTGCGACGAATCAGACGGAATTTCTCGTGGAGCGTGAAGGGCGGCATTTGAGCATGAAAATTACGCCCGAGCAGGACCTCGCGAGCGGCGAATATAAGGTGGGCGCGTGGGTGCGCGACGCGGCGGCAGGCGTGGGGACGATGACCTATACTTGCCCTGAAACAGGCGAATTTGGCGCGCTGGGGCACGCGGTGACGGACATTGATACGCATACTCTGGTTCCGCTTGGCAGCGGTAAAATCGTTTCCTGCGAGGTAATCGGCGTGCAAGCGAGTGAGGCGGGCGCTCCGGGCGAGCTTAGGGGAGTTTTTAGCAGCGCCGGAGACGCGCTCGGTGTGATTAACGAAAATAAAAGTGACGGGATTTACGGCAGTATCAGCGGAGAATCAGTTGCGGCGAGACCGTCGTTGCGGATAGCGAATCGGGATGAGGTGCAGACGGGCGTTGCGTACATTCTGGCGACGGTGGAGGGGCAGAACGTGCAGCAATTTGAGATAGAAATCGAGCGAATAAACCCCTCGGACGGCGGCAATCGTGAGTTAATGCTCCGCGTGACTGATGCCGACTTGCTTGAAAAAACGGGCGGAATTGTGCAGGGAATGAGCGGCTGCCCGATTATTCAGAACGACGCGCTGGTCGGCGCGATAACTTATGTTTTTATAAATGATCCGACTCGCGGATATGGAATATTGGCGGAAAACATGATAAATGACGGATTATGATAACTGAATTTTTAAAAATAATTTAAGGAAAACTTGCGCTTCCTCATGTGCGGCGCAAGTTTCCTCATGTTATTCCCTCAAGCTGTCAGATAAAAATTTGCAAGCGTCTATTCGATATCTCCGCTCCAAATGAGTGTCGCGTTGCGGCGCTTTCCATCAAATTCGTTTGCGTCCTTAATCTTAGTTATTTCGCGGTATTCTTCCAAAGAGGCGTTGAGATAGTAAACCTCGGTCCTGACGTACGGCTCCTCATCCGGCTGCGGCTGGAATATGCGCGTGAAATCGTCGCTCGCTGATTTTGACCATCGGGTCGAGATTGTTTCGGAAAACAGCATGTATATCACATTCACGTTTTCGCCGTTCCGTTCAACAATTCGATTCGTGGCATACCTGCAGAATGTTTTTTTCGAGGACGTCACATCCAATACGGTAACGGTATAAGCGGCGCGATTGTCAAAGTCCGCCGATATGATGTGCAGCGCCTGATTTCCGTCTTTAAAAACATTTGTGTAGCGTTTTTCTATTTTAACTAAGCCGGTTTCGTAGGCGATGGCGGTGTCGTGAAGAAACACGTAACTCCCGACGGCGGCGACTAAACCGATTGCCAAAATCCCCGCGATTACGGCGGTTATGACGTTTCTCTTGAAAATTTGACGCTTCATTATTTTGAATACGTTCACTTTTTCGCTGTCTGACGCGCGCAAATTTTCCGCAACTCTTTGTTGCATGGCGGCTAATTTTTCCCGACATTTCGTGCAAGTTTGGATATGCGCCTCAACCTCGCTCATGGTGTCCGAGCTGCACGTCCCGCTGACATAAGGGACGAATAAATCTTGAATAATACTACATTTCATCGCTAACCCCTTCTTTCAATTTGAGTTTTGCGCGGTAAAAAGTCGTCCTCGCCCATCCCTCGGACTTGTCGAAGATTGCCCCGATTTCCGCAAATGATAATTCGGAAAACAATCTCAAAGAAAAAACTTCTTTATAAGGCTCATTTAGGGCGTGCAGGGTTTTGTGAATTTCGAGACTTTGCGCTTTATTGATAAACTTTTGCTCAAGATTGTCATTGCTCGGCAATTCGTCGGGCATTTCAGACGTAAATTTGTTTTTCCGCGACATCGTAAAGTATGTATTTTTGGCAATTTGACAGAGCCAGCTATACAAACTGCAATCGCCCCTGAATTTGTCTATCGACTTTATCGCTTTCAGGAGAGTTTCGCTTGTCAAATCCTCCGCCATGTGTGAATTCCCGCAAAGCGAGAGGCAAAAACGATAAATGCCGTCTGAATAGACATTGTAAAGTTCCTCGAAATCCAACTTTTTCACCATGCTTTCATATATAAGACCGTCAGGATTGCGTTTTGTTACAAATTTTTTAATAATTTTTCGGGACAATTGCGTTTCTATGATTTTTATTACAATTACAAATAATTATAGTCTTTTAATTTTAGTTTGTCAAGGAAAAATAAAATAACGATGTTTATCGTGCTGCTTTAGGTAATAAAAAAACTTTTTTAGTTCAATGTTCATTCAAGCTTTATAATTTATAATGATATTATCAAAGCGGAGGTGGACTTATGAACGAGGTTTTTTATACGGCGGGGAGGCACGAGCTTAAACACAGTCTGAACTACTGTGATTACACGGTTTTAAAAAGTAGGATTCAGAACGTTTTGGCGGCGGACAGGGACGAATATACGGTGCACAGCCTGTATTTTGACACTCCCGGCGACCGCGCGCTTTTGGAGAAGATAAACGGCGTAAACAGGCGTGAAAAGTTCCGAATTCGATATTACGACGACGACACGAGCTTCATTCGGCTTGAAAAAAAGTCCAAAATAAACGGTCGCTGCCACAAGCAGCAGGAGATAATTACGGCGGACGAGGCAAAAATGCTTGCAACCGGCGATTTTGTGTGGAAGCATGGCGACACCCGCGTATTGCTTTTGGAGCTGTATGTCAAGATGAAAAGCGAGGTTTTGCGCCCTAAATCGGCGGTTGTTTACACTCGCGAGGCGTTTACGTACCCCGCCGCGAGGGTGCGCATCACCTTTGACCGCGAAATTCAGCAAGTTATGAGTTTTTTTGCCAAAGATTCGCCGCGCGTTCCGGTTGGCGATGAGCTGGTTTTGATGGAGGTGAAATTTGACGCGTTTTTGCCTTCGCACATCGCGAAACTACTGCAAATCAGCGGCAGACGCGCGACTGCGTGCTCCAAATACGCGATGTCGAGAATTTACCGTTAATAAGGGCAAAAAATAATAATCTATAAAAGGAGAATTTTTATGAATTTTAACGACATTTTTAAATCAAATTTTTTACAAAACGTGACCGTCGTGTCGGTCATGGACATGGTGCTTGCGATAACGCTTGCGTTTTGCATGGGGATATTCATATTTTTCGTCTACAAAAGGACTTTTAGGGGCGTGATGTACAGCTCGAGCTTCGGAATCACGCTCATAGCCATCACAATGATTTCCACCCTCGTCATTTTGGCGGTGACGAGCAATGTGGTTTTGTCGCTTGGGATGGTGGGCGCGCTGTCGATAGTGCGGTTCAGGACTGCCATCAAAGAACCGCTGGATATCGCGTTTTTGTTCTGGTCGATAGCGGCGGGGATAGTGCTGGCGGCGGGCATGATTCCGCTGGCGATTTTCGGGAGCGTGATGATTGGGCTGGTTTTGATGATATTTGTCAACAAAAAAACGTACGATAACCCGTACATATTGGTTGTAAATTGCGCGAAAGAGGTGTCCGTTGGTGAGTATGTGGATAAAAGCGTGTTGAAGTCGAAGACTGTGACAGCGGACAATATCGAGCTGAATTACGAGGTGCGGCTGAAGAACGAAAACACGGATTTTGTGAATGAATTAAGCGAATTGCCCGACGTGAACAATGTCGTTTTAGTGAGCTATAACGGCGATTATATGGGCTGAGGCGGGGTGAGAATATGGCGAAGCACAGGTACACAAATTTAGTTTGCATAGTTTTGACGATTGCGATGGTGAGCGTCACGTTTTTGTTGATGAAAGGCGGCGTTATGGCGAATTATCTGCCCGCGGAGTCCGTCGCCGAAAACCTCCCGGAGTACGCGCTGAAGCTGTTTTCCGACGACAAGGTGCACACGATAGACATACAAATTGAGAGGTCTTCGTGGGACGCTATGATTGAAAACGCGGCAAATGAGGAGTATTACGCGGCGGACCTTGTGATTGACGGCGAATTTGTGGCGACGACGGGGATTCGCCCTAAAGGGAATTCTTCGCTTTCCATGATTCAGCGGTCGGATAGCGACAGATACAGCTTTAAGGTGGAGTTTGACCACTATATAAGCGGGCAGACGTTTCTGGGGCTGGATAAGCTGGCGCTTAATAACATCGCGCAGGACAACACTTACATGAAGGATTACGTTGCGTATAAGATGATGGACGCGTTTGGGGCGTACAGCCCGCTTTGCAGCTTTGTGAATGTGACGCTGAACGGGGAGGTTTGGGGGCTATATTTGGCGGTGGAAGGGATTGAGGAGGCGTTTGCCGAGCGCGCCGGAATTAACGGCGGCGAGATTTATAAGCCGGAAAGTGTGGATATGGGCGGGCGCGACGGTCAGGAGGGGCAGCAAAATGGGTTCCCGCAAGATGGGTTCCCGCAAGGAGGATTTCTGCAGGGAGAAATGCCGCAGGACGGGTTCACGCGGGGCGAAATGCCGCAAAACAGCTCGCAGCCCGCAAGACAGCGCGACAACGGACAGCGTTGGCAAAACGGCGAAGACATGCCTAATGAAGATATGCCGAACGCAATTCCGCCGAACGCAGTTCCGCCGAATGCAGGGGAGTGGGGCGGAGGCGCGCAGGACGGTCAGCCTCAAAATTTCCCGCAAAATGGCGGATTTATGCAGGGCGGTATGCGCGGCGGCAACTCGTCTGTAGCCTTAAAATACATCGACAATGACCCCGAGAGCTACGCGGAAATTTTCGACAATAGTGTATTCAGTGTGACCAACGCCGATAAAGCCCGCCTTATTAGCAGCCTGAAGAAGCTTTCCGACGGCGATGACCTGCAAAATGCGCTGGATATCAATGAAGTTATGGGGTATTTTGTGGTTCACAATTTCGTTCTCAATGGCGACAGCTACACGGGGCAAATGCTTCACAACTATTATTTGGCGGAAAATAGCGGCAAACTGGCTATGATTGCGTGGGATTATAATCTGGCGTTTTCCGGCATGGGCAGCGGGGATGTGAACTCGTCGATAATTTTGGACCTGCCTGACCGCCCGATGGTAGCGTGGATTTTTGGGAATGAGCGGTACACGGTGGAATATGAGCGGCTGTTCGGCGAATTTATGGAGTATTTTGATAGCGGCGAGTTCGGGGAGATGTATGACAACGCGATTGAGCTGATTTCGCCGTTTGTGGAGAGCGACCCGACGGCATTCTGCAGTTTTGCGGAGTTTGAGGCGGGGCAGGCGGCGTTGAAGCAATTCTGCCTTGCGCGGGCGGAGAGCGTGAAACGGCAGCTTGCGGGGGACGATGCGCCCGTGGATGTGAGCGGGATTGACACCTCCGCGATGGGCGGAAACATGCGCGGATTTAATCGCGGGAGACGGAGCGCGGACGGCGAGGTTGATTTTGAGGTTGATTTTTGATGAAGAGTGTGCTATAATTGCAATGTTAGGCGGAGCGGAATTAGCGTGGAAAATCTTAAACGAAGGCTTGGTTCGGGATGAATATTTTGATTATTGAAGACGAGCGTGAGCTTGCCGAAGCGCTGGCGACGCTGATGAAGCAAAATAAATTTGCGTGCGATACCGTTTTTGACGGCAATGACGGGGTGGATTACGCGCTCACCGATATTTACGACGTGATAATTTTGGATGTGATGCTCCCGCGCAAAAACGGATTTGAGGTGCTTAAAGAATTGCGTGTAAATAAGCTGGAAACGCCGATTTTAATGCTCACCGCAAAGGCGGACGTAGACGACAAAATTATGGGATTGGACTGCGGGGCGGACGATTATTTGACGAAACCGTTCAACAGCAGTGAATTATTGGCGCGGATTAGGGCGTTGAGCAGGCGTAAGGACGAATATACGGGGATTTTTTTGGAATTTGGCGATTGCAAATTAAATATTGCGACGGGCGAGCTGATTTGTGGGGAGAAGAAAATCAGCTTAGGCGCGAAGGAATTCCAAATAATGGAGCTGCTCATGCAAAATTCCTCTAAAATAACATCAAAAGAGCGATTTAATGAGAAAATTTGGGGGTACGACAGCGAGGCGGAATACAACACAATCGAGGTGTATATTTCGTTCCTGCGCAAAAAAATTATGGCGATAAACGCGCAGATAATCATAAAAACCACGAGAGGCATGGGGTACAGGCTGTATGATAAAAAGGCTGAGAATTAAATTCGTAATAATATCAATGACCGCGATAATATGCGTGTTTTTTGCGATGCTTATCACCTTGAACATATTCGTGCAGAGGGAAAATAAGCGGCAAATAGACCATTTTGTGGACATCGTAAGCCGTGAGCAGCAAATTAATCGCTCGCAATTTCCCATAGGTCCGCCCGCCGAGGATATGCGGCGCGGGATGATGAATCACCTGCTGCAGACGTCGGCGATAGTGGCGGCATTGAGCGGATTAGGCGTGTTTGTGCTGCTTATTTACTTCTCGAAATGGGCGGTGAGCCCGGTGGAGTCCTCGATGAAGAAACAGCGCGTTTTTATTTCGGACAGCAGTCACGAGCTGAAAACGCCGCTCGCAATCATCGCAACAAACGTGGATATTTTGGAAAAGAGGTACCCCGAAGCCGACAGAATCGCCCATATAAAGCCGCAAATTGCGCGTATGCAGGAGCTGATACATTGCCTTCTGCAAATCGCGCGGGCGGACGAGGGCGAGCAAAAGATAGAAAAGGCGGAATTTAGCCTAAGTCAAGCCATTTTAGAGACGGCGTTGGAGTTTGAAAGTGTCGCGTACGAGGCGGGGCGGGAATTTTCGTACGAAATTGACAACGCGGTGAATTTCCATGGAAATGAAGGACAAATCCGCCAATTGTGCGGGATTTTGATTGATAACGCCGTGAGGCATTCGCGCGACGGCGAGCAAGTGAAAGTGAGCTTGAAAAATAAGATTTTAACCATATACAACACAGGTGAAGGCATCGGTATTGATGATAAAACGCGCATTTTTGACAGATTTTACAGAGCAGATAAAGCCCGCGGGCATAACAATCTAAGCGGCGGATTCGGGCTGGGGCTGTCGATTGCCCAATCCATAGCCGCCGCTCACCAAACAAAAATCAAGGTCGACGGCAAAAAAGGCGAATACGCGAAGTTTAGCGTGAAGCTAGGATAAATGTATTTCGTTTTGCGTTTGATTTGATTGCGTTTCGTTTGATTGTGTTTGATTTATTTGTGTTTCACTCGTCTGAGTTTCAGTTGACGCGTCTGTCAATGCTCCGCCGGAAAGCTGACCATAATACGCGTTTTTATAAATCGTCGCCAAATCCTCGACCAGCGGATAGCGCGGGTTCGACGTAGTGCATTGGTCCTCAAAAGCCCGCTCGGAAAGCGTATTCAGCTTGGATAGGAACTCATTTTCGTCAATCCCGCAGTCCCGCAAATTAGACGGCACGCCCAAAGACGTCGTCAAATTGCGAATTGCGTTGATTAAATTGCGGATTTTCTCGTCGCGAGTTGCTCCGCCCAGCTCCAAACGGTCGGCAATTTTCGCGTAACGCTCATCCGCGACAAACTCGACATACTTCGGGAAAATCGGGAATTTTTCGGGCTTTTGGGCGTTATATTCAATCACATACGGCAGCAAAATCGCGTTCGCCCGCCCGTGCGCTATATGGTATTCCCCGCCCAATTTATGCGCCAAAGAGTGGTTTATGCCCAGAAACGCGTTGGTGAAAGCCATGCCCGCTATACATGAGGCGTTGTGCATTTTTTCGCGGGCTTCCTTGTCGTTTTCGTCCGCGAAGCTGCGGGGCAAATACTCAAAAACCAGCTCAATCGCCTTCATTGCCAGCGCGTCCGTGTAGTCGGAGGCAAGCACCGAAACGTATGCCTCCAGCGCGTGGGTCAGCACGTCCAGCCCGGTGTCGGCGGCGATGGTTTTCGGCATAGTTGCGGCGAATTGAGGGTCTATAATCGCGACGTCGGGCGTCAATTCGTAGTCCGCCAGAGGGTATTTGACGTTGCCGTTTTGCTTGTCCGTGATTACCGAGAAGGACGTCACCTCCGAGCCGGTCCCCGAAGTTGTCGGAACCGCCACAAATTGCGATTTTTTCCCCAGATTCGGGAAGTGGAACGCGCGCTTTCTGATATCCAAAAATTTCAGGCGAAGCCCCTCGAAATCCGTGTTGGGATGCTCGTAGAAAAGCCACATCCCCTTAGCTGCGTCAATCGGCGAACCGCCGCCTATAGCGATGATTACGTCGGGCTGAAAGGCGTTCATGGCGTCCACGCCGCGCTGTATCGTCTCCACGGACGGGTCCGGCTCGACGTCCGAAAAAATCTCACTATGCACGTAATCCTCGCGTTTGCGCAGGTAGTACAGCGCCTTATCGACGTACCCCAGCTTGACCATGACCGGGTCTGTAACTATAAAAGCACGGGTAATATTCGGCATTTTTTCCAGATACTGAATCGCTCCGTTCTCAAAATATATCCGCGGCGGAATCTTAAACCATTGCATATTTACTCTCCTTTTTGCTATGCGCTTTTTGTTTATGAGGTTCACGCTCGAGACGTTGGACGTAGTGGAATTGCGCCCGAAAGAGCCGCAACCAAGCGTCAAAGACGGGGTGTTCGTGTTGTAAATGTCGCCTATCGCGCCGTGGGATGACGGGCTGTTGATGATAATCCGCCCGACCTTCATCTCCTTGCCGTACCGGACGCACAAATCGTCGTCGTTGCTGTGTATCACGGCGGAATGCCCCAGCCCGCCCAACTTCAGCATACGGTCGGCAAAATCAAAGCCCTCCCGCTCGCCGCTCACCACGAAGTACGCCAGCACCGGCATGAGCGTCTCGATAGACAGCGGATAATTGGTGGACGGCTCCGGCAAACGCGCGATTAATATCTTAGTTTTGGGCGGCACGCTAAGCCCCGCGCGCTCCGCAATCCAGCACGCGGACTGCCCCACGCATTCGCCCGTCACGGATAGCCTTTCGCGGTTTATCACGTAGTCGGTTAGCTTCGCGGTCTCGTATTCATTGAGGAAATAGCAGTTATTCTCGCTCATGCACCGCTCGAACTCCGCCGCAATCTCCCTGTCGACAATAACGCCCTGCTCGGACGCGCAAATCATGCCGTTATCAAAGGTTTTGGAAATCATCAAGTCCGTGCACGCGCGCCGCACGTCGACATGCTTATTTATATAGCAAGGCACGTTGCCGGGACCGACGCCCAACGCGGGTTTTCCGCAGCTATAAGCCGATTTTACCATGCCCGCGCCGCCCGTTGCGAGAATCAGCGAGATGCCGTTGTGGTTCATGAGCGCGTTCGTCGCCTCGATGGACGGGCGCTCAATCCACTGAATGCAAAATTCGGGAGCGCCTGCCTCAATTGCCGCTTCACGAACGGTTTTTGCCGCCTCGACGGAGCACTGCTGCGCGCCCGGATGGAAAGCGAATATGATGGGATTACGCGTTTTAGCGCAAATAAGGGACTTGAAAAGAGTGGTTGACGTCGGGTTGGTGACAGGCGTCACACCCGCAACAATGCCCACCGGCTCGGCAATTTCGATGTATCCCTCCGCCTCGTTGACGTCCACCGCCCCGACGGTTTTCTCGCGCTTGATATCGTGCCAGATATATTCGGTTGCAAATATGTTTTTGATGACCTTATCTTCCATGATTCCGCGCTTAGTCTCGGTCACGGCGAGCTTCGCGAGGTACATGTGCTTATCCAGCCCGGCGAGCGTCATTTCGTGGACTACCTTGTCAACCTGTTCCTGCGACATGTCCATGTATTGCGCGAGCGCGGCTTCGGCGTTTTGCACCAGCCGGTCTATATGCGCGTTTACGTTGACCTCGCCATTTGATTCACTCATACTCATTCTCCTTTTTCTACTATTTCTTTTTTATAAATATTTTTTCAACAAGTTTTCATAAAAAATCCTGTTTATAATCATATACCCTCTGCATAAAACAGCTTGGATTTCATAGTTTCTAGAGGCAATAATGCAAGCATATGCGTCCAACTGAATTGTCGTTTCAGCAAAACGACAATTTGCCCATCATTGAATAATTTTTGCTGCGTCTTCTCTAAATAGTATTTGTAATACACCTCAATTCAATAAAATTATTTTAACAGAATGCAAGCGCCGAATAAATATATGACACGATCGACGCATGAACGCTCAAAAGTCCACTTATAGATGTTTTTAACAGTTAGTCGGTATGCTTAATTACTCTTGAACTAACCAAATTTTAAAAAATATTACTGCACTTTATGTCTTTTTATTCTGATTTGACCTTGTAAATATACTGAAAAAATTATTTCTATGTGATTTTTTGCTAATGACATTTTCTAAAAGTTCAATTTCGTTGGGGAGCTTTATTTTCTTAAATTCATCTATGTCGTATTTTCTTATTGGATTTATTAACTTCCCATTATCGTCAACGATTAAGCCATTGCTTCTATAAACGCCGGCGCTTTCTATTGGGTTAAACTCACATATATCAAAGAATGTTTCTCCATTTTTATCATATTCAAAAAAATCGCATACATAGTTTTTGGGGAAACTTTCAACTTGCCCAAATCTAGCAATTTCTTCCTCGATTTTTATCGTTATATCGGATTCGATTGGAATTATGTAATCGGAGAAACGAGAAATTGATAAAATTTCGCCGGAAACAACAAATACACGCCATTCTCTTCTGACGGGAAAATCTTGTTCTTCTCGCACTTCACTATTAACATTAACAAAATTCGATATTAACCAATCTTCGTTATTATTGCCGTGGCGAAATGAAACACCCGGAAAGCCTTCTACTTGATATTTTTTTATTGGTATAACCATATTCGGTCCGGAGCCTTGCATATTTTCAATAGAACAAGTTGTCTTGCCTGCAAAATTTTTCACAAGACTTTTCAAGAAAAATGGGTTGTCGAATTCTTGCATATGTTTTTCCATATTTTCTAGAACGTCAATATGGTTTGTTTTCGCAATTCGGCGGTGTTGAGGCTGAATGTAGTCAAACCAACGCCGCACTTTTAACGTTTCGTCTAAACTGCCGATGATTTTACCACCGTGCTTTTCAATCGCTTCAAACATTTCTTCGGTATCGCCGACAGACGTCCTGCAAAATATCGTTTTCCCGGCTATATCAACTTTCTTTCCTTTGCTATTGATAAATTTTCCCTTTCTCAAATCAAATAACACAAGCTTCCCTAAACTTTCTGCCAACAAAAGATCTTCTTGCATACAAAACATATTAAAAGCTGTGTTTTTATCATACTTTGAAAAATCAAAGTAATCGTCTTTGCTACCTGTATAACTTAAAAAACAATAAAAATCAGGAATGATCATATATCATTCTCCCTTTTCAAAATGTTCGCGTATCTTCCTATGCATTTATTGTACCCCATTTATCGGATACTGTCAAGAAATTTTTACCGGCGGCATGAGTGCGCGGTTTAAATTTTTAATTGACAAGCGTGCGGAAATGATATAAAATGAAGGAAAGAGTGAAAACGGGAAGAGGTGAAGGCTTGTGATTGCATCGTTAGCCGCCGATATATGGCGCAAATTTAGCGTCGGGTACGGGGGGAGCATGATAGGGCGCGGATTGACGCGGGTTCAGCAACGTCTGCGCGGCGCGTGGGATCGTTCATTCTGCGGCTCGGTTATTGAGGACGGCACGCCTGCGCTCGCGATATCACAGTCGCGTTCATACGATATTTTCCGCAGAATCGGCGCATTTTTCTCGGGGAAGGTCCGCGGTGCAATCGCTGGAAGCGCAATCATGTCCGCCTTCGGGAAGATGCACATATTGCTGTTTTTCGCGCTTGTCGCGCTCGCGCCGTTTCTCCCTACCATGGTGTGCGTGGGGCTTGCCTTGCTTACAATCGTGAGTTCATTCGCCGCGCCGCGTGAGAGCAGAGGCGGCTCGCTGTCCTTCTTAATCGCGATGTTTATCCTCATTTCCGCGCTTTACGCGTTCACGTCGGTTGCGCCTGTAGGCTCGGTCAAGGTGTGGGCGGTGTACGCCGTTTTCATAATAATGTATTTTATGACGTTGCGCACGATTAAGGACGCCCGCGGGCTCGCGATTATGGCGAATACGTTTGTCGCGAGCGGGATTTTGGTGTCATTATATGGAATATATCAGCAGTTTTTTGGTAATAATTTAGGACACGCGTGGCTGGATGAGGAGATGTTCACGGGCATAGCGGTGCGCGTCTATTCCACGCTGGAAAATCCCAATGTTTTGGGCGAATATTTGCTGCTGACGATACCGATGAGCGTGGCGTTATTGTGGAATGTTCGCGCGTATTCGGGGCGGCTGAAACGCGTATTTGCCGCCGCGTATTATATATTCGGCACGGGCGCGATGCTCCTTTGCATGATATTTACGCAGTCGCGCGGGTGCTGGCTGGCGTTGGTGGTGAGCGCGCTTATCTACGTAATTTTCATTGATAAGCGGCTGCTGGCGCTGTTTTTCATCGCGCTGGCGTTTGTGCCGAGCTTGCTCCCGCAGTCGATTATCGACCGTTTCGCGAGCATCGGCGACTTGAGCGATTCCTCAACGTCATACCGCGTGTTTATTTGGTTCGGGACGCTGAACATGCTGGGGGATTTTTGGGCGTACGGTATTGGATTAGGCGCGGCGGCGTGGGCGAAAATCTACCCGTTCTACTCATATAGCATGATAACCGCGCCCCATGCGCACAATGTGTACCTGCAGGTGATTAGCGAGATGGGGATAGTCGGGCTCACGGTGTTTGTGGGGATTATTGTGGTTTTTTTCGGCAAAATGCTGAGGGCGTACGTGCGGACGAAGCGCGGGGTGCGCACCCTCGGGACGCTAATATCGGTGGCGGCAATGGCGGGCGTGGCGGGGTTTTTGATGCAAGGCGCGTTCGACTATGTATGGTACAATTATCGCGTGTTTTTGATGTTTTGGGTTGCGCTGGGCATAGGCGCGGCGGCGGTGCGCGTTCAGGGCATTGACGATGGGAATACAGCGGAGGCGTCTAGCGGGAAGCGCAAGCTGGTCCACATAATTTCCGATACGAATATCGGTGGCGCGGGGCGGTATTTACTGCAATTTCTCAAGGAATGCTCGCGTGATAAATATGATGTCGCCGTGATTTTACCTCGCGGCAGCCAGCTTAAAGCGGCAATTGAGCGGGAAGGCGCGGAGGTGCGGGAAGTGGATGGATTGGCGGAAAAATCCTTCTCTTTTAAGGCGGTCTCCGAGATTGCGGCTATTTTGCGCGAGATGGGCGCGGGCAAGGCTGATTCGATAGTCCACACGCATGGCGCGCTTTCCGGCAGAATTGCGGCGAAGCTCGTCGGAGCGGGGCTGGTGGTTTATACGCGGCACAGCGTGTTTGAGCAGAGCGCGGTTCTGACAAGCGCGGCTGGGCGGATAATCAACAAAATTGTGAACAGCCTGACGGCGGATAAAATTATAGCGGTGGCGGAGGCGGCTAAGAAAAATTTGGTGGATACAGGGGTGCCGAGCCGGAAAATTTGTGTGATTTACAACGGGGTGACGCCGCTTGAGCGGGTGGACGCGTCCGAGAAAAAGGCGCAATTTGCGGAAAAATATGGGCTGCGCGACAACTGCCCGACGCTTGCGATAATCGCGCGGCTCACGGAGGTCAAGGGGCAGAGATATGTGATTGAGGCGGCTAAAATATTGCGTGATAGAGGGGTTGACGCGCAGTTTATAATTGCCGGCACGGGCGAGGAAAAGGACGCGCTTAAGGAGCTGGCGGAGAAGCTGGATGTGCTGGATGGAAACGTCTTTATTCCGGGGTTTATTCGGGATGTCGAGGGGCTGATGAATATAATCGACATTCAGATTAACGCGTCGCACGGGACGGAAGCGGCGAGCCTGTCGTTGCTTGAAGGGATGAGCATCGGATTGCCCGCGATAGTGAGCGATTACGGTGGTAACACGGAGCTGATTGAGGACGGCGTGAACGGGATTGTCACGCGGCGGAGGGACCCCGAGGGCATAGCGAATGCGGTGGAAAAACTGCTGAATGATGAGGCTTTATATAGTAGTATGAGAGTGGACGGGAAGCGCATATTCGATGAGCGGTTTACGGCTAAAACGATGGTGAGGAACATGGAAAATTTTTACGAAAATCGGAACTTGACATAGCCTATAGAATGTGATATTGTAGGAGATGAAGTAGATTGGAAAATGGGGGCGGAGCGGCTTGAAAAAAATTAATTGGGTAGACTATGCAATAATAGCGGTAGTAATCGCGGTTTTGGCAGGCGGGGCGTACTATCTTTGGGGGCGCGAAGCCTCGACCGCGGCACAGACTAAAAAACTTTGGTTCCAGATTGAAACCGTTAAAGCAACTCAAGAAATCGCCGAGCAGTTTACGGTGGGGACGCACGTTGTTTTCGGCGAAAAAAAGGTGGATAGAGGCATTATTACGGCGGTTGAGGTTGTCCCGTACGAGGAAGAGATAGAGAATAAATTGACGGGCGAGTGGGTTATGGAGCCGGTCGCGGGGTATTATCAAGCGTTGGTCACGGTGGAATTTGACGGCTATGAGACGGAAAAGGAGTTTAGGGGCAGCCAGGAGCAGGTGAACGTGGGCAAGAGCACGATAATTGAGGGCAAGGGCTGCGCGTCGGAGGGATATATTTTGGGCGTCGGCAGTGTTTAACGGCAAAATTACACGGTCCCGGGTGCGGATATTCAAAGGAGGAGCTAATTATGCTTAAAAAAATGTGGGCGCTATTTATTGCGGTATCGTTGGTTTTGCCGATTGTTTCGGTCGCCGAGGAGGGGGCTCCGGGAGTGCCTCAGCCGGGGTATCAGCAGACCCCGTACATTATCACAAACGCTGAGGAATTTGCCGCTTTCAAAGAGCGTGCCGCAAGCGGGACGAGGTTGTATTATTTTTTCAAAATTGAGGGGAATTTCACACCTGACTATACGTTTAGCGGTGGGAAGTTTATTTCAATTAACTTCATGGATTACGTCTACCCCTCATGGCAATTAGTCGAGAGAGTACAATTTTTGCATGTGGAAACCCGCGAGAGCGAGCCTAATGAAACTTCGCCGCTGCCTTATATTTACGTTTACGCCCCGAAAGGGTATACTTTTGATGGAGCGAACACGATATATAAGTATTTTGTGGATGAACAGCTGCCTGTCGGTCCTACCAATAAGCTGAATGAGGGCGAAAATCAAATAGTTGTTGACCCCATAGCTCCGCCGAATCCGCAAATTATTACAAGCGCCGAGCAATTCCAAACCTTCAAAATGAGCTCATTTAACAAAGGCGGTGTGCATTGGTTCAAGGTTGAAGGCGATTTAACGCTGAACCGCACGTACACCTACGGAGAATTTTACGCAATTAATTTCATTACTGCTGATGAGGAATTAGTTGATAGAATAGAGTTTTTGCACATATTTTTTCAGGAAAGTTCCCCTGATGTAGGTCTTTCGTTGTATAACATCACGCTTTTTGCGCCCGAAGGGTATGCCTTCGATGGGACGAACACCAGCCGTGCTTTTTCTGTGCAGAATCTATATGGTTTTGTGGAGTTGGTCGCGGGCGAAAATGAAGTGGAAGTTGAGCGCATGGTTACGCCGACGCCTACGACGGGAGGGTCAAGCGGTGGCGGCGGGTCTGCACCGAAAGTCACGCCTACTGCCACGCCCGGGTCGGGCGGAAATATTTCGCCGATTGAACCGCCTGAACCGCCTGTATCAGAAGGATTTGCGGACGCGTCCGGGCATTGGAGCGAGGATTACATAAACGAGCTTGTATCCCGCGGGGTAATAAACGGGTACGATAACGGAGACGGAACCTTTGTATTCCTGCCCGAAAACGATGTTACGCGCGCTGAATTTGTGAAAATGCTGGCAGGAATCGCAGAGGTGGATACAAGCGTTTATGTGGAAGAGATTTTCTCCGATGTTTTCGATGACTATTGGGCTTCGACGTATATTGCGTGGGCGTCTTCGAGCGGGTACATCGGCGGCTACGAGGACGGTGAGTTCCGCCCGGAGAATAAAATTACACGTGAAGAAATAGCGGTTGTTATGTCGCGTTTTCTGCAGCTTTCGCCGGACTTGTCCGAGCCGCCGCCGGGTGAGCTTGGCTGGAAAGATGAAGGGGAAATATCGGCGTGGGCGTACGACGCAATGCAAATAATGAAATATAAGCAATATATCAACGGTGATGACCTCAATTACGTAAACCCGAAATACGCGGCGACCCGCGCTGAAACTGCCAAAATATTGTGTCAAGCGCTTTCGGGCGAATCCAATTGAGAGCAAGGGACTGTCGTCGGTAGTGTTTAACGGCGAAATTATGCGGTGCCGGTGTGCGGATATTCAAAGGAGGAGCTAAGTATGCTTAAAAAAATGTGGGCGCTATTTATTGTGGTATCGTTGGTTCTGCCGATTGTTTTGGTCGACGGGATGGGAGCTGATCCGGGAACGCTTCAGCTGGGGACGCAGGCGAACCCGCATATAATCACGAGTGTTGAGCAATTTAATGCCTTCAAGGCGAGCGCGACAGGTCTGCAGTGGTTCAAAGTGGAAGGTGATTTAACGCTTGACCGTACAGTCAGCGGCGGACGGTTTTTCGCACTGAACTTTGAGTGTGAGGGCGAATTTGTGGAACGTGTGGAGTTTTTAAATATAGATGACACCAACGAAAAATTTCCGCTAGAAGAGGTTCGTGCTTCAGCACCCGAAGGCTATATTTTTAATAATGGTAACACGTATCGCTGGTTCTATGTAGACGGGAATCCCGTCCCCGGCGAAACCGGTTTTGTATGGCTTCATGAGGGAGAAAATCAAGTGGAAATTGTGCGCGTGATTGAGTTGAACGGCGAAGGCACAGCGGAGTTGCCGTATATGGTAACTGACATAGAACAATTGTATGTAATGGAACATGAAATTGGTCCCTACGTTGTTGATATGGGTGATGATATTTACAATGAATACATAAAGAGTTTCCGCTCCTTGGATATTTTTCGTCTGCGGTTCATGCAAGGCGAAACGCTTGTAAAAACATCTTATGTTGCGTACAGAGCTGTCGGTAATTCCGTCTGGGAAGAAAATGTTGTAATTAAGGTACCGACGGGTTATAAGGCAGACGGTGGATATGAGGAAGTTGTTCTATATTTCGTTATTGTCGGGACTGACAATAGCACTCCTTATTACGAAGGGCGACCGGTTTACAAAGACAACGATGTTGTGCAGGTTACGCAGGTAGCCGGCGGTTCGGGCGGTGGTGGCGGGTCAAAAACTACGCCGAATCCAGGCACAACGCCTACTCCGTCTCCTATATTAATCTCCGTGCCGCTTTTGTCCCCGGTGCCGGATGCGACTTTCACCGATATATCGCAGCATTGGGGCGAAGAATACATAACCGAGCTTGCAGAATCGGGAATAATTAACGGTTATGATAACGGGGACGGGACCTTTGATTTCCTGCCTGAAAATAATGTAACGCGGGCTGAATTTATAAAAATGTTGGTAGGAGTTGAGATGCTTCTCGCGAATGAAGAGCTGGAATTCTACGAAAATCCCGATTTCCCGGACATTATTCCCAGACATTGGGCGTATGCGTATGTTGAGTGGGCTTCGTTGAAAGGGTACATCGGCGGCTACGAGGATGGCGAGTTCCGCCCGAATAATAAAATTACACGTGAGGAAATAGCGGTTATTCTGGCAAATTTTAAGGCATATTCGTATTATGCTCGAGACTATTATGAAGACGATGAATATGCATCCATGCCCGCGTGGAACGACGAAAGCGAAATATCGCCGTGGGCACGTGAATCGATGAAAAAGGTGCAATTTTGGGGATACCTTGACGGCGACGACATGAATTATGTGCACCCGACGAGTGCTGCGACCCGCGCTGAAGCCGCGAAAATACTATTAGACGTTCTGAATTATCCGCAGTCGGGCGCCGCCGGAGCTTAAAATTTATTGTGAGGATATTAATAAAAAATACATTGAAAAACATGAAAAGGAGAGGGTAATATGTATGTAGCTTTAGGAATTATCGCACTGTTGGTGATTATCTTTATCGCGCTTTACAACGGGCTTGTTAAGCAGAAAAATCAGGTGGAAAACGCACTTTCGCAAATTGACACCCAGCTGCAGCGGCGTTATGATTTAATCCCGAATCTTGTGGAAACGGTCAAGGGATACGCGGCGCATGAAAAAGAGGTGTTTGAGCAGGTGACGGCGGCTCGTACGGCGACGGCAAGCGCGAATACCCTGCAGGAAAAGGCGGAGGCGGACAACATGATGACGGGTACGCTTAAATCTCTCTTTGCGGTCAGCGAAAATTATCCTCAATTGAAGGCGAACGAGAACTTCGCGCAGCTGCAGACGGAGCTTACGAACACCGAGAATAAGATAGCGTTCTCGCGTCAGTTCTACAATGACAGCGTAAATCGGTTTAACGACGCGATTGTTGTCTTCCCGCAGAACCTCGTGGCGGGCATGTTGGGCTACAAAAAGCATGAATATTTTGAGGTTAAGGACGAAACCGTCCGCGAAAACGTGAAGGTGAAATTTTAAAAAGTACGAAATTAGGAGAAGGTTATGTTTGAGTCGATAAGGCACAATAAACGGAAAACGTATTTTATTGTTGCGTTAGTGTTTGCGCTTTTATCTTTAATAGTGTATTTTTTCGCGGACTACACGGGGTACGCTGAAATTGCCCTGCCGATTGCGGTTATCGTGTCGTTTTTGACGGCGTTTTCCTCGTATTATTTTAGTGACAGGATTATCCTCGGCGTGACGAAGGCGCATCCCGCGGACGAGGCGGCGGACCAAAAAATCCGCAATATAATGGAGGGATTGGTTATTGCCGCCGGGGTGCCGATGCCTAAGGTTTACGTTATAGAGGACGATTCGCTCAATGCCTTCGCGACGGGGCGGGACCCAAATCACGCGGTGGTATGCGTGACGCGCGGCTTGGTCAGCAAGCTGGATTACTACCAGCTGGAGGGCGTTTTGGCGCACGAATTGGCGCATATTAAGAATTACGACATACTCCTCGCCACGATTGCGACGGTCATGATTGGGGTTGTGGTGATGCTGAGCCACATGTTCCAGCGCATGATGTTTTACGGGCGCAAGAGGAATAATGACCGCGGCGGGGGGAGTATGCAGTTGATTTTGCTTATAGTTTCGGTAGTTTTTATAATTCTCGCGCCGATTTTCGGGCAGCTGCTTAAAATGGCGCTAAGCCGTAATCGTGAGTATTTGGCGGACGCGGCGGCGATTGAATTCACGCGTAATCCGGAAGGGCTGGCGACGGCGTTGGAGGCAATTTCCTACGACAGCGCGGTGGAATGCGCGGACCCGGCGACGGCGAGCATGTTTATCGCGAACCCGGTGCCAAAGAAGGGCGACAATGGGGAAATCGCGGGAGAAATGGCGGTAAAAGGAGCGGCGGGCGGCAAGCGCACAAAGGGCGGCTGGTTCGACACGCACCCGCCAATACAGGCGCGGATAGAGGCAATTCGCGGGATAACCGCGTGAGAAGGGATGTTCGGTGCGGCAACGGCGGCAACACGCGGTGACAGAATAAACGGTATAGGAGAGGTTAATGTCAATATCTATAGTGTTATGGACGTTTTTTATATCAATGCTCCCGATAGTGGAGCTTCGCGGGGCAATCCCGGTGGGCATGGTGGCGGGAATGTTGCCGTGGGAGGCTTTTGCGGTGGCGGTGATTGGAAACATGCTGCCCATACCCATAATATTGCTGTTTTTGCGCAAGGTACTCAAATGGCTGAGGCGATTCCCGCGGTTCGCGCGTCTTGTGGACAAGCTGGAAGCAAAAGGCAGCAAAAGTGCGGAAAAGATACGTAAATACGAAAAATGGGGGCTGCTGATATTTGTCGCAATTCCGTTGCCGGGCACGGGCGCATGGACGGGTTCGTTGGCGGCGGCAATGCTGGATATGAAGCTGAAAGACGCGTTAATCTACATATTCGGCGGAGTGGTGGTCGCGGGTGTGATTATTACGCTGATTATGTCGCTGGGGCTGCAAGCCATATTCCCGCTGTTTGTAAAAAGCTAGAAGAATAGGCGCGTTTGCGGCACGTCAAGGAGAAGAGGAAGGGAAAGAATTAATGAGGAAAAATTTATACACGCCGGACTTATTTACCTCGGAATCGGTCACGGAGGGGCATCCCGACAAGCTGTGCGACCGAATTTCCGACGAAATTTTGGACGCGATTCTCGCGAATGACTCCGGCGGTCGCGTCGCGTGTGAAACGGCGGTTGCGCGGGGAATGGTCTTGATAATAGGCGAAATCAGCACGGAATGCTACGTTGACATCCCCAAAATAGTGCGGGATGCCGTCGCGGACATCGGGTATGTGCGCGCAAAATACGGGTTCGACGCGCAAACGTGCAGTGTTATGACATCGATAAACGAGCAGTCGGCGGATATTGCGCTGGGCACGAACGACAGAATAGGTGGGGCGGGCGACCAGGGCATGGTTTTTGGATTTGCCTGCAACCAAACGCCGGAATTGATGCCGCTGCCCGTCAGCCTCGCGCACAAGCTGGCGAGGGAGCTGGCGAATGTGCGTAAAAGCGGCGTTATTCCGTACTTGCGCCCGGACGGAAAGACGCAGGTGACGGTGGAGTATGAGGGCGATAAGCCCGTCCGCGTGGATACGATTGTGGTTTCGGCGCAGCACAGCCCGGACGCCGCGCGGGACGAGATAAAGGCAGATATAATCGAGAAAATAATCAAGCCGATTATCCCGGAAAGCCTGATGCGGGACACTAAAATTCTTGTTAATCCGACGGGGGCGTTCGTAAACGGCGGACCGACGGCGGATTGCGGGCTCACGGGGCGCAAGATAATCGTGGATACATACGGCGGGTACGCGCGGCACGGGGGCGGGGCGTTTTCGGGCAAGGACCCCACTAAGGTGGACCGCAGCGCGGCATATGCGGCAAGATGGGCGGCGAAAAACGTGGTTGCGGCGGGGCTTGCGGACGCGTGCGAGCTGCAGATTGCCTACGCGATTGGGGTGGCGGAGCCGGTGTCGGTCATGATTGAAACTTTTGGGACCGAAAAGACGGACAAGCGGGAGATAATAAAGAAGATACGCGATAATTTCGACTTGACGCCTCGCGGGATAATAAACGCATTAAATTTGCGCCGTCCTATTTACAAAAACACAGCTTGTTATGGGCATTTTGGGCGCACGGATATAGAGTTTGAGTGGGAGAAAACGGGAGTAATTTAAAGAAAGCGAAGGCTTAATAAGCCTAAAGAAAGGGTGAATTTTATGGCGCAGGATATTGGGATTGATTTGGGAACGGCATCTGTTTTGGTGTATATTAAGGGGAAGGGGATTGTGCTGAAGGAGCCGTCGGTTGTCGCGGTGGATACTACGACGAACCGCCTTCTCGCCGTGGGGCTTGAGGCGCAGCGCATGTTGGGGCGCACACCCGGCAACATAGTGGCGATTCGTCCGCTCAGGGAGGGCGTAATTTCGGATTACCAAATGACGGAGCGTATGCTGAAGTATTTCCTCGAGCGCATTTGCAAGCGGCAGCTGTTCAAGCCGCGCGTGATTATTTGCGTACCAAGCGGCGTTACGGAGGTTGAGGAGCGTGCGGTCATGGACGCGGCGAGCCAGGCGGGGGCGAGCAAGGTATATTTGATTGAGGAGCCGGTGGCGGCGGCAATTGGCGCGAACATCGACATTTCCAAGCCTTACGGCAACATGGTGGTAGACATCGGCGGCGGCACGACTGACATTGCCGTAATTTCGCTCGGGGGGATTGTAGAGAGCAATTCCATCAAAATTGCGGGCGACAAGTTTGACGAGGCGATTGTGAAATATATTCGCAAGAAGCACAACGTGCTGGTGGGGGAGCGCACGGCGGAGGACATAAAAATGCGCATAGGGTGCGTCATACCGCGCGAAAATGAACTGGGCAAAAAAGAAACGCTGCAAATTGAAACGCGTGGACGCTGCTTGATTACGGGGCTGCCGAAGGAGATAACGGTTTCGTCGGACGAGGTGTGCCTTGCGCTGGAAGAGTGCTCAAACGCGATTACGGAGGCGATAAAGAATCTGCTGGAGACGACGCCGCCGGAGCTGATAGGCGACATAGCGACTCACGGGATAGTCCTGACGGGTGGCGGCGCGCTAATTTGGGGGCTGGATAAGCTAATCCACGCGGAAACGGGAATCCCGTGCTACGTTGCGGACGACGCGATATCCTGCGTTGCCGTCGGGACGGGGAAAGCGCTTGAGAACATCGAAAGCCTCAAGGATACCATGGATAAACGGCGGAGAATATCTTAATTACGAATAATTTTACAATGCGTTAAAATTTGTTGGAGGGGGTCGGGTGTGTGAAAAAAAGCACGATTATTGCATGGAGTTTTGTGGCTATTATTGTGTTGAGTTTTGTATCTGTAATTGTTTTAAATTTCGCAAAAGGCGGTAGCGGCGGCGAGACCGCGAATAAAGATAATGCGCCTACATCTTTGGATTCAGACGTTAAGCTGATGAAAACGATTGATAATGGCGGGAATATTATTTTCTCGCCGTTCAGCATAAAAATGGCGTTTATGATGGCGGCGAACGGCGCGTCGGGAGCGACTAAGCAGGAGATTTTGGATGCTTTTGGAGTGAGCGATTTGGATTCCTTTAACCAATCCGCGAAAAATGCGTCCGCGGTGATTGAAAGCGAGGAGCGTAGCGAATACGACACAGATAGGAAGACTATGGCGTTTGAAATAGGCAATTCGATTTGGCTGAACAAGGATTATGAGGCGCCGACGTTTGCGAATGTGGTTTTTTCGCCGCAGTTTACGGCAAAGGTGCAGGAGTTTTTCCATGGGGTCAGCAATGTTGTGGGCAAGGCAAACAGGGTGACCGCGGTAAACGCGTGGATTGAAGAGAAAACTCACGGGAAAATCGTCGGGGCATTGCCGGATAGCGATGATTTTGACTATATGTCTGCGTTGGTGAACACGATTTATTTTAAGGCGGAATGGGCGAACCAATTCACAGAAGCGGCGACGCAAAAGAGGATGTTTACGAACAAAAACGGCACGACGGCATCGGTGGATTTTATGAATAAAACCGAAGGTATGGGCTATTTTGAGAACGGTAAATTCCAAGCGGTTGAGATTCCGTATTATACCGGCAGTGACGCGCAAATTAGCATGTTTATTTTTCTGCCGAAAAAAACGTCGAGTGAGATAGACGCGAATGATATGAGCGCGGTTTTCGCGAATAAAACGTCGGAGAATGTTAATCTAAGCATTCCTAAATTTAAGACGGAATTTAAAGATACGGGAATTAAGGATAAACTAGCGCAATTGGGGATTGTTGAGGCTTTTAATGGGGAGCGCGCTCAATTTGGCGGAACATATGATAATTTGCCTGCCGGATTTAACGCTTATATTGGTTTTGTGATACATCAAGCGTATATTGAGATAGACGAGAACGGCACCGAAGCGGCGGCGACGACGATTATTGGGGGAAAGAATCTTGCTATTGCCATTCCGCCCACCCCGAAGGAGTTTGTGGCTGACCATCCGTTTACTTATGTGATTCGCGATAATAGCTCGGGCGACGTGTATTTTATGGGGAAGATAGTTTCTTTTTAACTAGTTGGCGGCGGTCAAATGCTTAGTTGCAAGGCTAATTTTATCAATTCCTCGCTGTCATCGGGCGCGACGGAAAGCCCCTCGTTTACGTCGATGTCGTATATTTTGTTGTCCTTCATGCCCACGATTCGGTTGCCTATGCCGTTGCGCAGCAAATCCACCGCCCGCGCGCCCATTTGGCTGGCGAGGCAGCGGTCCATCGCAGTCGGGCTCCCGCCGCGTTGCATGTAGCCTAAAGTGTTAATCTTTGTCTCGATTTTAGTTTCCTGCTCTATGCGCCGCTTAAGCTCGTCCGCGCCGCCTACGCCCTCGGCAAGCACAATGATAAAATGCTTCTTGTTGCGCCTGATTCCGTCGTTTATCACGGAAACTATGTCGGGCGTGTTTTCGGGCTTCATCTCGGGGACGTACACCGCCTCCGCGCCCGTGGCAATCGCCACATGTATGGCAATTTTGCCGGAATTGCGCCCCATAACCTCAATGATATTGCAGCGTTGATGGCTGGACGCCGTGTCGCGAATTTTATCCACCGCGTCCTTCGCCGTGTTTATCGCGGTATCAAAGCCGATTGTGTATTCAGTGCAGGAGATGTCGTTGTCGATGGTGCCCGGGATGCCGATGGTTGGCAAGCCGGAAGCCGCAAGGTCGCGCACGCCGCGGAAGGAGCCGTCGCCGCCGATTACAACAAGACCGTCAAGGTGAAAGTATTTCGCCTGTTCGACGGCTTTTTTAACGCCTTCAGGGGTGGCGAATTCCGTAGACCGCGCCGTTTGAAGCACAGTCCCGCCGCGTTGCAGGATGTCGGACACATCCCGCGCGTTAAACTCGAAGAAGTCGCCGTGTAAAAGCCCGCTAAATCCGCGTCTTATGCCCAGCGCGCGCAGATTGTAAAATTTGGCGCTGCGCACCACGGAGCGAATTGCCGCGTTCATGCCGGGCGCGTCACCGCCGCTTGTTAAAACTCCGATTGTGTTCATAATATCATCCTTCCTGAAGGTAATGCGGGCATTGGTAATGCGAGCATTGGGTCAATCAACACCACGGGCGAAAACGCTGATTATCAGCAGCTCATCAATATAGTTTCGTGCGCCTTTTCCATTTCCGTAGACGGCACAAGCACCTCGTGCATTTCGTTGCCGCTGTCGTAAACGCGCGCCAGCACAGCGCTTTTCTCCAGCGCGTTCCGCACCTTTTCAGCCATTTCGAGCGTTTGCGCCATGTATATGGAAGTCCACATCCCAATCAAATCCTTTCTGCCGTTAATTTGGCGTCCGAGCAGAGAACTCGCGGTTCTTGTGTTGCCTGCCGCCAGAAGCTTACGAATCCGCGTGCTCGAGACCAACGCCCCGCCGACCTTGAGAGGAGGCATCACCTTTAGCTCCACGCCGTATTCGTCGCACAATTCGGCTAGGAAAGCAACGTTGCCCTCTTTCCCTTTGCCGAAGGTGAAATTAAATCCCACGACGACCAAGCTTGCTTTCAGCTCTTGAACAATGCACTTCTCGAAAAAATCCGCCGCAGTCATATTTTTAAGGTTATCAAGCGGTTTTGCGATGACTTGATGCACACCTAAGCCCTTAAGGAGCCGCTGCTTTTCATCGGGAGTCGTAAGGCTCTCCGCGGAATTTTGAATCACCAGCGCGCACGTGGGCGATGACGAATTTACCGCAATTCTAACGAGCTTTCTATGCGCAATATGAACGCCGTCAAACGTACCGGCGACAACCCCTAAACCCATAATGCTTTCACCAACTTTAAAACTCCGCCTTCCGCACGGCTTATAGCCAATAATTCGCCGCCCGCGCTTTTCACTCTGTAAAATCCGTCAGGCAGGTCGGCCTCTATTTTTCCGCCGTTTATAATTGTGAATTCTTTTTCTTCCGGCACGATAAATTCGGCGAAATCCGCCAGCGCGCCGTCTATGGAAATCATCTCAAATTCCTTATTTTCCAACTGATTAGTCGTTATGCACTGCTCCAGCGCAAACCGCCCGACCCGCGTCCGTATCAACGCGCTCATGCACCCGCCGCAGCCCAGACGATTGCCTATATCGTGGCAAAGTGTGCGCATATACGTGCCTTTGGAGCAGTCGACGAGCATCTCAATTAAATCATTTGCAATTTTCAGCACTTCTATGCTATGTATACGTATTTTTCGCGGCTTGCGTTCCACCTCAATGCCCTTCCGCGCCAGCTCGTACAGCTTTTTTCCGCCGATTTTCAGGGCGGAATACATGGGCGGGATTTGCTCAATTTCGCCCACGAATTCCGCGATGACCTCACGGATTTGCGCGTCGCGGGGAAGTGGGATTCTGCCGAGGTTAAGCGCGATTCGCTTGCCCGTTATGTCCTGCGTGTCCGTCACGATGCCCAGCTGCATGCTCACGCGGTATTGTTTCCGCTCCACCTGCAAAAACTCCGCTATTTTGGTCGCTCTGCCCACGCAAATGGGTAAAACGCCCGTCGCCATCGGGTCCAACGTGCCGACGTGCCCCGCTTTTTCAATCTTGAGGACCCGCCGCGTTTGAATCACGATGTCGTGCGACGTTATCATTTGAGGCTTATTTACTAAGATAATCCCTGCTTCTAATATAATCCTCAGCCTCCCTAACTATAATTTCCCCGACGGCTTGAAGGTCAGTTTCGGTTGGAAATTCGCAGCCCGCCGCGCGCAAGTGTCCGCCGCCCCCGAACCGCGCGCAAAACTCCGAAACATCATAGATATCGCTGTTGGACCGCAGGCTCGCCTTAATGCTGCCGTCGTCTTTTTTGCGCAGGTAAATCGCTATTTTTACGCCGAGAATGTTGCGCGCAAAATTCACCAGCCCCTCAATATCCGACGATGTGCAATTGTGCTTGCTCATCTGCTCCGGAGACACGGTTATAAGTGAAACGCCCGTGTTTTTGCTGAATTTGAGCCCGCACAGCACCTCGCCGACTAAGCGCGTCCGCTCAATTGTGTTGGAAACGAAGAGAAGAGTGTTAATTTTGGCGGAATTTGCGCCCTTGCGAATGAGGTCCGCGGCGATTTCCAAGCTGCGCGGAGTGGCGTTAGCCTGACGGAATCCGCCGGTGTCTGAGGAAATAGCCAGATACAAATTATTCGCTATTTCAGGCGTAATTTCAACCCCATACAGCCGGCAAAATTCGTAAATCACCTCGCCGCACGCGCCAGCCTCGACGTCGACGTAATTTATCGCGCCGAAACGAGTGCAGGTTTTGTGGTGGTCGAAGCAAATTGTATTTTCACCCGCGGCAAGGTAGAGCTCGGCACGAGTCCCCAGCCGCCCTAAATCCGAGCTGTCGACGGCAATAACAAGGTCGTAATCCGTATTATTTTCGCCGTCAGTTTCAGAATCGCATACGACCGGCATGAGCTTGTGCGGCTCAATTTCTTCGGTTATAACGCGCACCGCCTTTGGAGCGCCCGTCGCCGCGCCCATCTGCTCAATAACGAGCTTGAGCCCGTAAGCCGTCCCCAACGCGTCGCCGTCCGCGTCAACATGCGTCAAAATGGCAATATTGCCCGATGCCGCTATCTTATCAAAGGCTTTTTTTAAATCGTCCGTTTTCATCTTGTCATCTCCGTGGTTTCAACTTTTGTCCTGAATGTCCTTTAATATGCTATTAATTTTCGCGCCCGTCTCCATAGAATGGTCCAGGACGAAAATCAATTCAGGCGTAAAATGCAGGTCAATTCGTTCCCCAAGCTCGCGGCGTATGAACCCGCCGGCGCTTTTTAGCCCGTTCAAAGTCTCCTTTTGCTCGCTCTCGTTGCCCATCACACTGACAAACACCTTAGCCTGCTTCAAATCCTTAGTGGTCGCCACGCCGACAACGCTCGTCATTGCAGCCACGCGCGGGTCTTTCACCTCGCGGATAACCGCGGCAATATCCCGTTTAATCCCCTCGTTTATCTTATCCATTCTGTGCTGCATTGTCAAACCTCCTATAAGCATTGAATGTTCGTTGTCTTCCGTTAGCCTCGCGCCTCATCGCCTCTGATTTTGCGTCATTGCGCGACCTCGACCATCTCGAAATTCTCGATTATATCGCCTTCTTTTATATCGTTGTATTTCTCCAGCGTCAGCCCGCACTCGTACCCCGAGGCGACCTCTTTCGCGTCCTCCTTAAACCGCTTGAGCGAAGTCAGCGTCCCCTCGTACAGCACAATCCCGTCGCGAATCAACCGCGCCTGACTGTTCCTCTGGAGCTTCCCGTCGGTGACGTAACAGCCCGCAATGGTGCCTAAACTGCTGGCTTTGAATATCTGGCGGACCTCCGCGTGACCCGACACACTTTCCGTATACACGGGGTCCAGCAAGCCTTTCATCGCCGCCTCGACTTCCTCAATCGCTTGATATATCACCCGATACAGGCGCATTTCCACCTTCATACGGTCCGAAGCCTCGCTCGCGGACGCCGTCGGACGCACGTTAAACCCGATTATAATCGCATTAGACGCCCCTGCAAGCATTATGTCGGAATCGTTTATCGCGCCCACGCCGCCGTGCACAATCCGCACCCGCACTTCCTCGTTGGACAGCTTCTCGAGGCTCTGGCACATCGCCTCAACCGAGCCCTGAACGTCCGCCTTGACTATCAAGTTCAGCTCCTTAATTTGCCCCTCTTTAATGCGCGTAAACAAGCCGTCGAGGGTCGCCACCTGCTGATTGGATTTATCCGCGTCCGTCTTAGCGCGGTGCTTGCGCTGTGCCACCACGTTCCGCGCGCGGCGTTCATCGTTTACCACATAGAATATGTCGCCGCCTTCGGGCGTTTCGGAAAAGCCCAAAACCTCAACGGGGACGCTGGGAGCCGCTGATTTAACGTTTTTCCCGAGGTCGTTGGTCATCGCGCGTATGCGACCGACCGCCGTCCCAGCCACGATAATATCACCTATGCGGAGCGTGCCGTTCTGCACGAGCACCGTCGCCACGGGACCCTTCCCCTTATCCAGGCGCGCCTCAATAATCACGCCTTTAGCGGCGCGGTGGGGATTCGCCTTTAGCTCCTTCATGTCCGCGACCAGCGCGACCATCTCCAAAAGTTGGTCGATGTTCGTGTTCTTTTTGGCGGAGACGGGGACGCAAATGGTGTCGCCGCCCCATTCCTCGGGGACAAGCCCGTGCTCCGTGAGGTCCTGGCGCACCTTGTCGGGATTCGCGCCCTCCTTGTCAATCTTATTAATCGCGACGATTATATGCACTTCCGCCGCTTTTGCGTGGTCGATAGCCTCAATCGTTTGGGGCATAATGCCGTCATCGGCGGACACGACCAGAATCGCAATATCCGTCGCCTGCGCGCCCCTCGCCCGCATCGCCGTGAACGCCTCATGCCCGGGCGTATCGAGGAAGGTTATCTTTTTATCGTGAATCCGCACGCGGTACGCGCCTATGTGCTGCGTTATGCCGCCAGCCTCGGACGAAATCACATTTGTGTTGCGAATGGTGTCTAACAGCGAGGTTTTACCGTGGTCGACATGCCCCATAACCACCACGACCGGTGAGCGCGGGACCAGCTGCTCGGGGGAATCCTCCATATCATTAAACAGCAGCTCTTCCTCGGAAACGATTATCTCGGGCGACACGGCGGCGTCGAATTCCAGACCAATCAGCGCGGCGGTGTCGTAGTCGATAATTTGGCTGATAGACGCCATAATCCCCAATTGCATGAGGGCTTTCACCACGTCGGACGCGGGGCGTTTAAGCAACTGCGCAAACTCGCCCACGGAAATTTCCTCGGGGATTTGAATATCCATATGCTCGTGCTTGGGCTTCTCTTTTTTAATTTCAGGAGCCTTAGTCTGCGTTTTTTCTTGCTTACGCTGCCCCTTTTTAATAATTTTCTGCTTCTTAGAGAAATCCTCATCTTTTATGGTACTCGGGACGAGCTCATCTATCTTTTCGGTATCGAATTTCGTGAGGTCGACGGTGTCATTGCGAGTATCCACAACGCGCGACACCTTTTGCGTAGGAGTTTGCGCCTCTTCCAGCGCTTTCAAGAACTCCTCCTCGGTTATTTCGGGCTGGGCGTTTTCCGCGTCGGTGTCAACTAATTTTTTCAAAAGAAAATCAAACTGTTCCACGGCGAATTTTTGCGTGAAAAAGTCTAGAATTATATCTATTTCACTATGCTCCAGCGCGCTCATATTATTGCGCTGCTTTGTGCCGTACGTTCTCAGCACGTTCACGAGTTCCTTGCTCGACTGCCCTAAACGCTTTGCAAGCTCGTGCGTTTTTACCTTGGCTAATGCCATAAAAAAACTCCTTTGCTGTACTGCATCTTAGAAAGTGCGAAAATTCCTTCAAACTTATAAATAGCGGGTACTCAATGTTGCAATTTACACGGAGCGGGCGCGGTCGTTGCCTTTGCCCTCCGCCAAACTTAAATATATTTCTTTTGGGATTTCTCCCCTAAACGCCCTGTTAAATGCCTTTTTTTTGATTGCGGCGCTAATGCAGTCCGCGTTGTTGCACACATATGCGCTCCGCCCCTCGTGGTGAACATTGGCGTCCACCAATTGAATATTGCCCGATTTGTCCTTGACAACCCGCAGAAATTCACTTTTTTCGCGCCGCGTCCTGCAGGCGACACACATCCTTAAAGGAGGCACATTGACCAACTCCTAAACGAAAATTTCGGCGCAACGACGTCATTTTAAGCAGTTCCAAATGTCCGCGCCGCCGCTCGTGCAAAATCGGCTGCCGCTATCGACGCATACAATGAATTTAATGCTCCGCAATGTAAGTTTCGCTTTTTATATCAATCTTGTATCCCGTCAATTTCGCGGCAAGACGCGCGTTCTGCCCTTCCTTGCCGATTGCGAGTGAGAGCTGGCTGTCCGGCACGATTACCGTGCAAATCTTCTCGGCATTGTTCACCCAGATGTTGGTGACGCTGGCGGGGCTCAACGCCTCGGACACAAATTCCGCCGCGTCCTCGCTATATTTAACGATATCGGCTTTTTCGCCGTTCACTTCGCTAACAATGTTTTTAACGCGGACGCCGTTCGCCCCGATGCAGGCTCCGCGCGGGTCAACGTTCGGGTCGTTCGAGATAACCGCGACCTTACTGCGGCTCCCCGCCTCGCGCGCTATGGCTTTAATATCGATGGTTCCGTCCGCAATCTCGGGGATTTCGCGCTCAAAAAGCTTCTCGATAAACCCGGGGTGCGAGCGCGAGATGTAAAGCTGCGCGCCTTGACGCGTGCTGGTGACATCCACCACGTAGACCTTAATCCTGTCGCCGGGCTTGTAAGCCTCGGTGGGAATCTGCTCCGCGGGCGGGAGAATCGCCTCTAACTTGCCGATTTCCACGATTACGTTGGGTCTGTCTATGCGGTTGACGATGCCGTTCACAATTTCCCCTTGCTTGCCTTCAAATTCGGAAAAAAGCGCTTTCCGTTCCGCCTCGCGCAGCCCCTGCATGACAACCTGACGCGCCGTTTGCGCCGCAATTCTGCCGAATTCAGCGGGGTCCACCATGACATCAACAAAATCGCCGATGTTATATTTATCGCTTATTTTATGCGCCTGTTCCAGCGATATCTGGGTGGAGAAGTCCTCGACCTCCTCCACAATCTCGCGGTGAGTAAACACCTGAACCCCCCCCGTTTCGGGGTCAAAATTGGCTACGGTGAAGTGATTCACGCCTAAATGACGTTTGCCCGCGGCTGCCAAAGCGCGTTCTATCTTTTCGATTATAACATCCTTAGGTATACCCTTTTCATTTTCGATTCCGTTCAAGATTTCAACAAAATTCATCTGTTATTCACCCTTTTCTATGTTTGCGCCTCAATTGACGTGTGTTTTTAAATTTAGCCGAAGCACCACAAGTGGCACTAATCAAAACCAAAGAGCGGGAATATTCCCACTCTACGTCAATCGCTCATCAACTAATATACTATCACATTACGCTTTATCTGTCAAGCTTTTTTGTAAAAAAATCTATAAGTCTCAAAATTTCTCTTAAAAGCTCTTGACAACTAAATTGCGTTACTATATACTGAGAGTGTGAAAATTAAAAGAGGTGTTAGGCTGATGCAGTATGATAAAATGAATTTCAAAATTCCAAAGGAAAGCAATACATACAACGATGATTCTAAGTTTGTAATTTCATCCCTCGAAAGTATCGTTAAATCAGCTATAGAAAAGGGTAATAACAAAATTGTGATTAATACTAATTTGAAACATGGTTTGCCTATGCAAAATATAAACAAAATAGCCGGTCCGATAGTCGAAGCGTGGGCTTATGAAGTATTTTGCGATATTAAAGATGATATTGGTAATAGGTTTAGCCTTATAAATGTTGAATCGTGTCCTCGTTTAGACATGGCTGATATTCTTTTGCAATTCAAGAAAAGCAACACAGCGATTACCGCTAATGTTGATGTAAAATCCACTGCTGAAGATATAGAAAGCGCGGGGAAGGGTCCTAACATTACCTCTTATAGCAGAATAAGGACGGCTTATGTTGAAGACCCTGATTTTATGTTTGTGGTATTATCACTAAAACACAGGGTATATTCTGAAAAGAATTCAACTAACAAGCTTATTGACAGCATAATGGAAATTGTGAAGTATAACGCTTACGATTTGAAGTTTATTTCGGACGCGGATATAAATTATAATCCCGCGTTAGGAACAGGGCAAATACAAATAAAGGATATTCACTATGTGGAATATGAGGAAAGGACAACATGGGAATTTTGCCGGCTTTTAGACAAAAAATATTTAGCTTCTTCCCGCAGAACGGTTGAAGATTGGTATAGGGAGGCGACAAAAAACAGATGGATAAAAGAATAGAAATTACATGTGGGGATTGTTTAGATATAATGAAAAAAATTCCGACCGAAAGTGTGGATTTAATCGTTACGGACCCTCCTTATAATTTATCGAAAGATTATGGAAATGATAGCGACAAAATGGGGAAAGACGATTATATAACATTTTCTTGTGATTGGTTATCGGAAGCAAGCAGAGTATTAAAACCAACCGGAACTATGTATGTTTTTATGGGTGTTAGGTACATTTCTTATATCTATGAACTTATGGAGCGTAATTTAGGGCTGCATTTTAATTCCTGGATTTCTTGGTGCTATACTCAAGGAATTGGGAAAACAAAGGGATTTAGCCCTCGCCATGATGATATTTTGATGTTTACAAAAAGCAATAAATTTAAGTTCAACTTAGATAATATTAGAGTGCCGCAAAAGTATTACCGAAGCATAAACAATATGCGTGGAGCTAATCCGGGCAACGTTTGGGAGTTTTCGCATGTGCATTATTGTCAAGCTAATAGACAAAACCATCCTACGCAAAAGCCGGAAGCGCTTTTTGAAAGAATGATTTTAGCTTCTTCCGACGAAGGCGATTTAGTTCTTGACCCATTTTGCGGCTCCGGCACGTCTCTCAGGGTGTGTCAGCAGACTAATAGAAACGGTATAGGAATCGAAATAAATCAAGAATATGTTAGCATGATACACGATAGATTACTTGCCCCATTTACAGGGTTTGATAGTATTGATGAGCGCATGGAGCGTATTCCGAATGATTTGAATGACTTCAATATCCGAGGCGAATATATAAAAAATCATATAAATTGGTTTCTTAATAATCACCCTGAATCGGTGCAAAGGTTTTTGAAAGAAGTGGAAAAAAAATACGGAAATAAGCAAATGGAAATTTGTTTTGAATTGCTTAACGAAGCTATCGGATAATCATTTTTTATTGCTTTTTTTCACGAAAAATGTTGACATATTCCAAAATTCGTGCTAAGATAAAATTAATGATGTGTGCAATTCACTTTGAGCGAGGCGATAACGGCGGAATCTATAGCGGGAGAATTGATGGATGGAAAATAATCAAACGGTGGAGAGAACGGGGAAAAAGTTAATAGAGGAAAAGCGGGCGGCGTTGCTGTTTCTGCTCAAAGAGGTGAAGGTGTCGCTTTCGCTGACGCGGTTCATGGAGCTGATTTACGAAACCGAGCTTATAGACTATTTTAATGGGATGAATTCCATGGGCGATTTGGAAGATGAAGGGTTTGTAAACGTCACGACAATGGGCGACGAGCGGTATTTTCAAATAACGACGCAGGGCAGGGACGCGGTGGAATTTTCGTCGGAGATATTGCCGGCTGCCGTCCGGGAGAGAATATCGGAATGTGCGTTGGAGATTCTGCGCGGTGAGCACGATTTGCATAAAACGTACACGAAGACGCTCCCTTTGCGCGACGGCGCGTTTTATTTTCAATGCGGGGCAATGGAGCACGGGGAGCCGATTTTTGAGTTGCGCGTCCGCACGGGGGACAAGGAGCAATCGCGGCGTATGAGCGAATATTTCCGCAGCCACACGATGGAGGTTTTCGCGAAGACGTTTGAAATTTTGGGGGAAGAGAAGGGGGAGCAAAATGCAGCAGCCGATAACTGAAACGTTGGAATCAAACTATATGCCGTACGCGATGAGCGTGATAATTTCGCGCGCAATTCCGGAAATAGACGGCTTCAAGCCCGCGCATCGAAAATTGCTGTATACGATGTACAAAATGGGCTTATTGAGCGGGGCGCGGACGAAATCGGCGAATGTCGTGGGGCAGACCATGCGTCTTAATCCGCACGGCGACCAAGCGATTTACGAGACGTTGGTGCGCCTGACCATGGGGAATGACGCGCTTTTGCACCCTTTTATCGACTCGAAGGGGAATTTTGGGAAACAGTATTCGCGGGATATGGCGTACGCGGCGAGCCGTTATACCGAGGTCAAGCTTGCTGAAATTTGCACGGAAATATTCGGGGATATCGATAAAAACACCGTGGATTTCGTTGAAAACTATGATGCCACGACGACCGAGCCGTTGCTTCTACCCACGAAATTCCCCAATATTTTGGTTAATTCCAATCAGGGCATCGCGGTGGGGATGGCAAGCAACCTGTGCAGCTTTAACTTGAGCGAAGTGTGCAAAACCACGATAGAATACATAAAAAACGAGAATTGTGATATCGCCGCAACCCTGCTCGCGCCGGACTTTACGACGGGCGGCGAGCTGATTTACAACGAGGAGACGATTCGGACGATTTATCGCACGGGGCGCGGTTCGGTGAAGGTGCGCGCGAAATATGCGTACGACAAAGCCAATAATTGCGTCGACATCACGGAAATCCCGTACAGCACCACGGTGGAGGCGATTTTGGACAAGATTATCGACCTCATCAAGCAGGGGAAAGTGCGGGAAGTTGCGGACGTTCGCGACGAAACCGACCTGTCCGGGATGAAGCTCACGATTGACCTAAAGCGCGGGGTTGACCCCGAAATGTTGATGGCAAAATTAATGAAAATGACGACGCTACAGGATTCTTTTGGATGCAACTTCAACATTCTGATTGACGGGACTAAGCCGAAAGTGATGGGAATCGCTGAGGTTTTAAAGGAATGGCTGAGGTTCCGCATGAGTTGCATTCGCCGCCAGCTGGAGCATGATATTGCCAAAAAGTCCGCGCGGCTGCACCTTTTGCAGGGGCTGGAGAAAATTTTGCTCGACATCGACAAGGCGATTCGCATAATCCGCGGGACCGAGGTTGACGCGGAGGTTGTGCCCAATTTGATGGCGGGATTCGGCATTGACGAGCTTCAGGCTGAATTTGTCGCGGAAATCAAGCTGCGAAACCTGAATAAGGAGTATATTCTCAAGCATACGCAGGATATCGACAATTTGCTGGACCAAATCGCTGAAATGAAGGCGATTTTGGGCGACGAAAAGCGGGTGCGCAAGCTAATAATCACGCAGTTGACGGAAATCGACAAAAAGTATGGCAAGCCGCGGCGAACCGCAATTGTGAACGACAGCGACGTTGCGGAGATAGATTTAGTCGAGCAAATTGAGGACTATCAGCTGAGATTTTTCATGACGCGCGACGGTTATATAAAGAAGATTTCGCACGTTTCGTTGCGCGGCGGGAGCGAGCACAAGCTGAAAGAGAGTGATGAGATAATTTGGGAGTGCGATTCCACGAATAAGTCCGAATTGATGGTTTTCACCGACAAATGCAATGTGTACAAGCTCAAGGCGTACGACGTGCCGGACTGCAAGGCGAGCCAGCTGGGCGAATTTTTGCCGTCATTAATGGACTTTTCCGATGATGAATCGGTGGTTGGCGCGGTTGCGACGCTCGATTTTTCGGGGCATGTTCTGTTTGCCTTCGAGAACGGAAAAATGGCGAAAATCACGCTGAAAAGCTACGCGACCAAAAATAACCGCAAGAAGCTCGCCAACGCATATTTTGACGGGTCAAGGCTCGTGCAAATGCTGGAATTGAGCGGTGATTGCGAGCTTGTAGCTATTTCCACGATAAAAAAGGCGCTGGTCTTCAACACGTCCGCGATTCCCGAAAAAACGACGAGGGCAAGCCGCGGAGTGAACGTCATGACGATGAAAAAGGATTCGGGGCTTAGCCGATTGATAAGGCGCGAGGACGCGAAATTTGAGGATATAAATTACTACAAAACTAAGAATATTCCTGCCGTGGGTTGCTTTTTGAAGCAAAGCGACGAGCAGACGAGCTTTCTTTAGAGAAGGCGGATAATTATGAAAATAGCGAAGATTGCGCTGCCTAACGTAAACCGATTGTTTGATTATGACGTCTCCGACGGGCTGGACGCGGAGGTACGCG
>JAISFC010000058.1 GCA_031263785.1 Clostridiales bacterium
TGACTGTTTTTTTATGATATAGTGCAATTACAAAATTTATTAAAGATGAAAGGAAAGTGGTAACATGAAAAAACGTGATTATTCTAGAGAGAGAGAGAGAGAGAGAGAGAGAGAGAGAGAGAGGATAAGACCTCAAAACTGTTTTTTAATCTAACTGACTTCCCGGGGTTTTCATTCGCAAAGAAATTGACTAGCTTAGTAGTTTCTATTATTTTAGTTACTTCTCTTTTCGCGGGAGGAGTATTTTTGCGTCCGCAAATAGTCCACGCCGCAGAGGACGCAAACGGAACATGCGGAACCAGCCTCACATGGGTTTTCACAGGCGCAACCGGCAATCTAACCATATCGGGAACTGGAGCTATGACAAATTACAGCAGCGGCACTGTGCCGTGGTATTCATTCAAGGACTCTATAACAAGCCTGACCCTCAATCCCGGCATGACAACTATAGGTAATTGTGCGTTTCAAAATTGCACCGGACTCACGGGCAACTTAACGATCCCTGCAGGTGTGACGAGCATAGGTACATATGCGTTTTACAATTGCACCGGACTCACGGGCAACTTAACAATCCCCGCCGGCGTGACGAGCATAGGAGTAAGTGCGTTTAATAGTTGTAGCGGATTCACGGGAGACTTAACAATACCGGCAGGCGTGACGACCATAAGCGAGGATGCGTTTAGAAGTTGTAGCGGATTCACGGGAGACTTAACAATACCGGCAGGCGTGACGAGCATAGGTGCCTATGCGTTTAATAGTTGTAGCGGCTTGACGGGAGTAACTATACCTGAAGGCGTGACGACCATAAGGGAGCGGGCGTTTTACAATTGCAAAAACTTGACGGGCGAATTAACAATACCCGCGAGTGTGACGAGCATAGTTGATTATGCGTTTGTTTTAATTGGTTCAACTGCCATAAACGTAAACTCCGGTAATGCCACTTATGCCTCTGTTGACGGCATATTATACAATAAGGCATTAACTACATTAATACAGTGTCCGACGGGTAAGCAAGGGACGGTTGCAATACATGAAGGTGTGATTAGCATAGGCGCGCAGGCGTTTTATGTATGCGATAAACTCACGGGCGACTTAATAATACCTGTGGCAGTGACGAGCATAGGGGATCATGCTTTTGCAAATTGTAACGGATTAGCGAACGTTATTATACCCGACAGTGTAACGACAATAGGTAGCAGTTCATTTGCTATCGGTTCCGTCGATTTTGTAATAAATTGCCATTACGGGAGTGCGGCGGAAACGCATGCGAAAAGCAAAAGCTTTAAATACAATAACCTATATGACGCGGAGATTTCGGGTGTTGTTGATGCAGAGTACACGGGTTCGGAAGTGACGCAGACGTCTATAGTAGTGGCGGCTAAAACGTTTGCGAATCCGGCGGGCATAACAATCACCGAGGGCGCGGATTACACGATATCATATTTGGATAATATCAGTGCAGGGACGGCGACGATGACGATTACCGGAATGGGGAATTTCTCGGGCACGGTGAGTGCGCAGTTCGAAATTGGGAAAATTATAAAAGTAAATCTGACGCCTGACGCTCTCTCGAAAAACGCCGGCTATGACGGGTATATTGACGTATCCCTAAAAAATGCGGCGGGGGACCAAGCGTATGCGATGGCGATGCCAATGCTTTTCGACAACGACACAATCGAAATAACAGACCTCGAAACCGTCGATTTCGCGGCGAAAGGGCTGACAGGACTGCTTGTCAACGGAACATTCTTGAGCGGCGCGCGGGATTACGACGCGTCGAGCGAGGTCTTGAGCGTGATTAATTCGGAAGGAAAATTCCTTTTGAGTTGGACGGTCGAGGAAGATATTCCGCTCGTCCCACACACCTTAACCGACGATGTGTATTTTCGAATCCACTACAGAGTAAAAGAAAACGTGCCTACCAGCGCGAGTTTTGCCATCGGCGAGTACAACGATACGAACGGAATCACAAGCGACCAAATCTTTGGAATCGACGGGCTAGGAATCCTTAGTAGCAATCAGGAAGACTTTGGCGCGTACCTGCTAGTTGACGGCGACCACGGGATTCTAACGCAAAAATACATAAATCTTCTCGTCGAGGACATGCCCGCGGTGACGATTAGCGGCGATGTGAATAGCATAAGTTTGCAGGGACGAGCAATGCTTACCGGCAAGCAACGGACTCCTATTTCGGCAATCGGCTACAGCCCGAATTTGAATAAGATGGACGCGGGAATTCGAGTGGAAATGTACGAGGTCGACGACCTCGGCGACATCGTGAAGCAAGTCGGAAGCGTGGCGTACACTCAAGAAATGAACATGACGGCTGCAATCGGCGACCCGTCTTCGACGCTATACAATTACACGCTAAATATACCGAGAACGGTAGCAAATGATTTAGTCGACAGCGACCCGAACCAATCTTCGCCGAAATACATGCTCCGCTTTTCCCGATTCGGCGACAACGGCGGGAGTGTTGTGGGCACAGTCCGCGAAGAAAGCTATCTCTGGGCGGACATCTACCTTGATGGAACGAACGTAATCACGGGAGCAATTGACGAATCCATCCCGCTGACGGTCGGCGGCACAGCATATTTGTACGCAGGAGCATTCTATCTCGGTACCGCGAACAAAATCGCCCTCTCAACGGCAGATTTGAACACAATCAAAGGGCAAGTAGGCAACGCGGACATCGCGGGCGTCACCACGATTTACAACATTAATGAATATTTAGGCGTCGACGCCGCGGATTACACAACGGTCCTCCGATACGTCGGAAAAACAAAGCTTCAACCGCTTCCGTTGGCAGTTACTAATTAGGAATTAAAAATTAATAATACAAAAAATAAGCGGCGCGGACATTGAATCGCGTCGTTTTTTTGCACACGTCAATATTACAATATCAATGAGTATTGCGGTGCCGCCGCCGCGGAAGAGGGATTAAAAGAGATTGGAATGAGAGCCGGTGGCGGATAGGGATAGTATAAGTTTGGATTTGTAAATGCGATAGATTAGAATCCAATCGCTGTTTTTGCCGCCGATATGACATTCACGAAAGTCCTTCAGGTTGCCTTTGAGATTATGGTCATTGTACTCCGGCGGCATTGGTTCACCGCTTGCGAGTAAATCAATTGCTGTTGCAAGAAGCTCTAAGTTCAGCCCGCGTTTTTTAGCCTTTTCTTGCTGCTTGAGGAATTTCTTTGTAGGGACCGGCGTGTATTTATACATCAAGACCAAGCCCTTTCCGCACTTCTTCGGGGGTGCGCCACATAGTTGCGGTGCCGTCTTCGACAGATTTTATGGTCTCCTCATAGTCTTCCTCCAAGCCGTCATAAATGAGCGGCGGGACAGAAACGTCAAACGGTATTCCGTGCTGAAGCACCAATTGAGCAAGGAAAATGGAAATTGCCTCACTTACGTTAAGACCCAATTGCGCGGTGATTTCTTCAGCTTTACGCTTGATTTCGGGGGTTACGCGCGTTGTAATTGAAGTGGTTTTTTGCATGGTTATCAACTCCTTAATTACATTATACACTATATGCTTAACAATGTCAATACAAACATACAAAAAATCAAAGTAATTAGCAAGCTTGCGGGCGTTTAATTTTCTTCGCTTATAGGCAGCGTTATTATCACTTCGGTGCCTTTATTCAGCTTACTTTCGATATTTATCGACCCGCCGTGCAGCTGCACAATTTCCTGCGCGATGGCAAGCCCCAGCCCCGTGCCGCCTTTGTCGCGCGCCCGAGCCTTGTCTATGCGGTAAAAACGCTCAAAAATACGCGGCAAATCCTTTTGCGGAATCCCGATGCCGTTGTCCTGCACCTTTATGTAGACATTGTTATAAAGGCTGCCGGCGAACACCTCAATGACGCCCTTGCCCTGCGGCGTATATTTAATTGCGTTGGAAATAATGTTGACCAGCACCTGCTCAATTTTGCCTTTATTAGCGGAAATCGGGGGGATATTAGTGGTGGGTGAATACGTTAGTTGGTGTCCGTTCTGCTCCACCTGAACGGCGAAATTTGAAACCACCTCGCGAATCATCTCGTCCAGCGAAAAATATTCTTTTTCTTCCAGCGCGGAATTGAACCCCAAAGTGGAAAGCGTAAGCAAATCCTTGACAATTTGCGTCATTCGGTCCACTTCGTTGATGATAACCTGCAAAAAATGCTTAGAACTCTCGTCCTGCTCGGGGTCGTCAAGCATGGTTTCCGCGTAGCCCTTGATGGTGGTGAGGGGCGTGCGCAGCTCGTGCGAGACGTTCGCGACGAACTCATGCCGCATTTTATCCAGCTTTTCGGACTCGGTGATGTCATGAATAACCGTCACAATGCCGTTGAGCTTGTTCTGCTCGTCCTTAAAAGTGGCGAAATAGAAGTCCAAAACGGTCTCGCCCAAATCAATTTCGCGCGTTCTCGTGTTCCCGTCCTCGAGGTAAATCAGCTCGGCGATGCAGATTTTCCCGTCCAGTTGCTTAAAAAGCTCGTCAAATTCGATGTTTTCGTTGTCGGCGATGTTGAGCATTTTTTTCGCCGCGGTGTTTATATGAACAACCTGCCCGTCCAAACTAAAGGCAATAACGCCGTCGGTCATGTGCATCAGCATGGTTTCCAGCTTGTTTTTCTCGCTCGCCAGCTGCTGCATGGAGCTCGTGACAATTTTTGCCATATAGTCGAAGGTGTTCGCCAAATTGCCCACTTCATCCTTAGTTTGGATGTCTATGCGGGTCTCGTAGTCGCCGCTGGCTAGAAGCTTCGCGCGTTGCGTCAACTTGCCGATGGGCACGGTTATGCTTCGCGACAGCAAGAATCCGAACAAAATCGCGAGAACCACGCCGAAAATAAGAGTTTGGCTGAGATTGCTAAAAATAAAATTGGAAAGTGTTACAAAATCGGAACGATTGTCCAAAATATAGATTATATAGCCATTTGCCGTCGGGTAGGCGAAATCCATGGTGTTGGTGTCGTCGGTGGAGTTGCCGATTTGCCCGCCCATCGCGGTCGTGATATTTGCCGATATATTCAGCGTTTCGGGAGGTGTTTTGGACGAAGTGAAAATTACCTCGGCGGTATTTGACAAAATATAATAATCGCGGTTGGCATTGACGCCCAGATTCGGCGCGCGGGAAAGTAGAAGCCCGTTTAATTCGGATGCGTTGTCATTTTGAGCCGACAGATTTATTTGGTCCACAAATTCCTCAGAAAAGACGGAATTCATCTCGTTGCGGAATTTTTGCGCGTAAAAAGCCGACACATTCAACAGCAAATAGCCCGAAAGCACCGCGAGAACGAGGATAATTAAGGCTATAAACAGCGTGATTAGTTTTAGTTGAATTGTTTTGAGCAAAATATTTCACCGCCTCAACTACATTTTAATATAGTTTGAAATGCTTGTCAAGTATAACCTTATGTCAGGATGGAAAAAATCCCAATATCGGGAGGGGTTATTCTGAGTATTTCCCTTTTAAACAAAAGTTATAAAGTTGTCGCAAGCGAATATTTAAGGGTGAATAGCAGCGAGAATATGGGCGAGGGCGGCGGCAAGCCCTCTATTGGGGGCGTCCGCGAGTGGCTGCTCGACAATTTTTACATCATAGAGGAGCGGACTAAGCATTTTCGGCAGGAGCTGCGGTCGCGCGAGATGAGGCGTATTTCCAAGCGGATTTCCCGCATGACGCGCGAGATGGTGGCGGAGCAGGATGGAAGCATATCCGGGGAGGTGATTGTGCGCAAATTCAGGCGCGAAAATTTGTTTGACGACGAGATTTGGGCAATCCCGACGGCGTTAGGAGTTTCGCTGATTGAGCGCATAGCGGACATAATAAAAATCCAGAAAAAGACGCTCGAGTCCATGGATTTGGCGTCTAATTTGGGCGTAAACTCTATGGAGCTGCGGTGCGCGGAATTGGCGGTCAGCATTGGGCGGGCAATTTCGACGTTGCGCGGGCTGCCGAACCTTAATATGGTGCAGGTTTTCGGGGAAATAAGCAATGTTGAACGGATTTTATCGCAGGACCCTTCCGGCGTTTACGGCAGAATGACGGAGGAGAGCAAGGAGTACTACCGCAAGCGCGTGCGCGATATCGCGAAAAAGCACAAAATCAGCCCATTTGACGTTGCGCGGGAGGCGGTTGACAGGGCGAAGCGGGTGACTAATTTTACGTCCAGCGTGCGGAAAAATCATGTGGGATACTACCTCGTCACGACGGAATTGGGGGAGACGTACGGCAGGGCGAAGGGGGCGAAAAGATGGGTGTACACCTTCGGCACGATATTCGCGTGTGTGGCGCTGACGGCGGTCGGGACGGCGTATATTAATTGGAATAATAAGCTGATTGGGGCTATTTTGTTGTTGGCGCCGATTTCCGACGTTGTGCTAAACGCCGCCAATTATATTGTCACCAAGTGCGCCAAGCCGAGCTTTATACCGCGGCTTGACTTCTCAAAAAGCGGGATACCAGCGGAGTTTATGACGGTCGTGGTCATTCCCGCAATGGTGTCCGACGCGGGGCGGGGCTGCGAGCATTTGGAGGATTTGGAAACGTATTATCTCGCTAATTTTCATGATAATTTAAAGTTTGTGTTGATTTGCGACTTCCCGGAATCAATGGCGAGCGACGTCCGCAAGCGAACGGAGGCTGCTTTGCAACGCAAGACCGGCGAGCTGAATAAAAAATACGGAAAGGACAAATTCGGGCTATTTGTTCGGCAGATTAGTTGGGAACGCAAACGCGGCGCGCTTTTAGAATTTTCGCGGCAGGTGAAGGAAAGCGCAAAATACATCATCACGCTCGACAGCGACACGCGATTGGGGCGCGGGCGGGCGACAGAGCTGATAGGGGCGATGGCTCACCCGCTAAACCGCCCGAAAATAAACATAAAACGCGGGCGTGTGGTGCGCGGCTACGGCATCATGCAGCCGCGGATTACGACGTCGGTGACGAGCGCGAACAGGTCCCTTTTCTCGAAGGTTTTCGCGGGGCAGGGCGGCATAGACGCGTACGCGGGGGCGATTTCGGACATATATCAGGACCTTTTTTCCGAGGGAATCTTCACCGGCAAGGGGATTTTTGACGTGCGCACATTTTTAGAGATAATCCCGAACGCCATCCGCGAAAACACGGTGCTGAGCCATGATTTGCTGGAAGGTTGTTTTTTGCGGTGCGCGCTCATAGGCGACGTGACGCTCACGGACAGCTTCCCATCGCGATACAGCGCGTATATGGCGCGGATGCATAGGTGGATTCGCGGCGATTGGCAATTAATTCCTTTTTTGTCGCGCAGGTTCAAATTGAACGGGGTGTCTAGGTGGAAAATCATTGATAATATGCGCCGTTCGTGCGTGGCGATTTCCTTGAGCGGAATGCTGCTGTATCATTTTAGCACGCTGCCGTTGGTGCTGCTGACGCTTTGCGCGCAATTGCTGATTTCCACGATAGAATGGGCGTTCGGGCGCGGGTACAGCCGCTGCGGACAAAGGCTCCACTCGACGATAATTTATGGCCTAAAAGGCGTCATTTACCAAACGGCTTTTTTGTTGCTGACCCTGCCGCAAACGGCGTATACCGCATTGGACGCTATAATACGCACACTTTGGCGGGTTTTCGTCTCGCATGAAAAGCTTCTGGAATGGACGACCGCCGCGGACAGTGAAAGGAGCATGGTCAGCAACCTAAAGGCGGAGTATCGGCGCATGATTCCCGGGGTTATTTTCGGTTTGGTGATACTAATTGCCGCGAACGGGATGCTCAATGCCGCGTTTTTGATGGGAATTATGTGGATTTGCGCGCCGATTATCACGCACAAGGTGAGCCGTGCCATTCCCGATTTGCACCCGCCCAAATCCGAGGCGGACACGCATATTTTGCGCCAGCTCGCCAGACGCACATGGCAATATTACGAGGATTTTATCGGCAAGGATACGCATTGGCTCGCGCCCGACAATTATCAAGAAAACCCGCCGAACGGCGTTGCGATGCGGACGTCGCCTACGAATATCGGGATGCAGCTGGCGGCGATTATTTCCGCGTATGATTTCGGATTTGTGAGCAAAAGGCGCGTGCTGGAGCTGGTCGGCAACGTTGTCGACACGGTCGAAAAATTGGAAAAATGGAACGGGAATTTGTACAATTGGTATAGTTTGGAAGATTTGCATCCGCTGCGCCCGAGGTATATTTCCAGCGTGGACAGCGGGAATTTCGTCGGATATGTGATGACGGTGGCGGAGGGCTTGCGGGATTTTGCGCAGGAAGACGGGCACGTGGAGGTTATGAAGGAGGGGTTTCGGGACGTCCTCAAGCTTGCGGGGCTGGCGGAGTTTATATACGAGGACGACCTAAATAAGGTGGAAAAGGCGTTAGAAACAAACTTTTCTGTGTGGCGCAAGGCGGTTTTGGTGCAGCTGGAGGATTTGCGGCGCGAGCTGGCTGACGCGGAAAAATCCGCCGGAAATAAGAAGGGAAAGGGCGAAAATGAGTGCAAAAAAAACGCGGAGGAATTGATAAAGCGTTTGGAAAAAATTGCGAAGGATACGAATTTGGCGGTGCTTTACGACAGCGAGCCGGAATTGTTCTCCATCGGATACAACGCGGAGCAGCAGGAGCTGACGAAGTCGTATTATGATTTGCTTGCGTCGGAGGCGCGGCAGACGGTATATATCGCGGTGGCGCGCGGGGAAGCGCCGTATAAAGCGTGGAAGCGGCTGGGGCGGGCGTTGGTCTCGCGCGATGGGTACCGCGGGTTGATTTCGTGGACGGGGAGCATGTTTGAGTACCTCATGCCGCTGCTTATAATGGGGAATATTGAGAATACTTTGCTGGATGAGGCGTATCACTTTGCCATCCGCGCGCAGCGTAAGTACGGGAAAATGCGCAATACGCAGGGCGAAGCGACGGGGAAAATACTTTGGGGAACCAGCGAGAGCGGGTTTAATTCCTTTGACATGGATTTAAATTATCAATATAAGGCGTTTGGGGTGCCGGATTTGGGGATTTCGCGCGGGATACTTTCGGAGGTGGTGATAGCGCCCTACGCGTCGACGATGGCGCTGATGGTGGACTATGAGGCGGCTATGGTAAACCTTAAAAACATGAATGAGGAAGGATTTTGCGGCACGTACGGGCTGTATGAGGCGGTGGATTTCACCCCGCGGCGTGTCCTCGCCAATCAGCGGTACAGCGTTGTAAAAAGCTACATGGTGCATCATTTGGGGATGACGTTTTTGGCGATAAACAACACGCTTCACGACAACATTCTGCAAAGGAGATTCGGGCGTATACCGATAATAAGGAGCGCGGCGGAGCTGCTGGAGGAACGCGTGCCGACCAACGTGATTATTTCTAAGGAGAATAAGCAGAGTATAGTGCCGATAAAGCATGAAAGCTATAATCCGCAGGAGGTGCGCAGGGAGTTTTTCGGGCGCGCGGCGGAGCTCCCGCATGAGCCGCAAATGCACGTTTTATCCAACGGAAAGGCGTCGTATGTCCTCGACCATAACGGCAACGGATTCTTAAAAAATAAGGATATTTTGCTGAGCAACAAATACATCGGCAATTATATATATATCAAAAATTGTGAAACGGGCAAGATTTTCAGCGCATCGCCCGCGCCGTGTTTTGATGAGGAGAGCGAGTATGCCATCACCTTCGCGTCGGACATGGCGGAGTGGATAAGAAACGGCGCTGACGGGCTGGATGTCTCGACCGTGGACTTTGTGAGCTCCGACAACGCGCTGGTGCGCACGATGCTGATTGCGAACAATTCGGATAGGAGCGTCCCGCTGGAGGTTACGGCGTACAGCGAGATAGTTTTGGCGAGGGAGGAGAGCCATTACGCGCACATGGCGTTTAGCAAATTGTTTGTCAAGGGCGAGGCGGAGAAGGATAGCATATTGTTTACGCGCCGACCGCGGGAAGAGGACGAGCGCGCGCAGACGGCGATGGCGATTTGCAAGATGTTTGTTGATGACACGGAGCTTTTGCCGGAAATTGAGGCGACGAGGTGCAGCTTTTTAGAGCGAAAAGGCAAATACAGCGCGCCTGCCGCAGTTGTGAGGGAGGATTCGCCGTTCGAGTGCAAAACGCGGCAAATCGGGATTGACGAGGGGGCGGCGCCGTCGCTGATGTTGGACCCGGCGGCGGTATTCAGGTTCAAAGTGGAGCTTCCGTCGGAGAGCAGCGCCCGGCTTATGTGGGTGTTGGGGGCGTGCGCGGGGAAGGAAGCGGCGTTGGCGATACGGGAAAAGTACGAAGATATGGGTAAAATTTCTGCCGCGCGGGAGATTGCCACGTTCAGGAACCAAATTGAGGGGAAAATTTTGGATGTCACGGTTCAGGCGCAGCAATTGGCATTTGAATGGCTGCCGAGGATAATTTTCAGCCGCGGTGAACGTACGCGCAAATTCCGCACGGGAGCGGGGCAGGAGGGGCTTTGGGCGTACGGGGTTTCGGGCGATTTCCCGATAATTTTGCACGTCGTCGATAATGTTGACATGTCGCAGGTTCGAATATTGCTGGAAACGCATAAATTCTTGATGTTTAAAGGGGTTAAGCTGGATTTGATATTCATTTTTGAGGATGAAGGGGATTACATGCAGCCGATAGCCAACACGCTACGCGCGGAGGTTGAGAAAAACGCGCTTAACGAGAGGGTTTATTTAATTTCGGGCGCGGCGCTTAGCGATGAGGACAGGGAGCTTATTTTTGAGGCGGGCTGGGAGGTATAGGTATGGAATTTTTTAATGGGTACGGCGGATTCAGCGACACGGGCAGGGAGTATATTATCGGGCTAAAAGAGGGCGAAAGCACGCCCGCGCCGTATAGCAACGTCATCGCGAATGAGCATTTCGGGACCATCGTCACAGAGAGCGGCGGCGGATTTACGTGGTGCGGCAACAGCAGAGAGTGCAAAATAACGGAGTGGTGCAACGACCCTATAACGGACGAAGCGAGCGAGGTTATAAGCATTGCGGACAACGGAGAGAAGTGGAGATTCACCGATGGCGAGCGCGAGGTGCGGCACGGGTTCGGGTACACGCAGTTTCGCTCGGTGCGCAACGGAGTGGAGGTAAACGCCGATGTTTTTGTCCCCGTGCGGCAAAGGAGCAAGGTGACGCTGCTCCGTCTAAAGAATACGTCGAATTCTAAGCGTAAATTAAACGTGGAATATGAAATCCGTCCGGTTCTGGGCGTCAGCGCGATGCAGACGGCTATGCACATCCACGCGGAGCAGAGGGGAAACAGCATAGTTTTGCACAACAACTACAGCAAGGAATTAGGCGACGGCGAGGTGTTTATGACGTCCGACCATGCCATCGGCGAATGGTGGAAGCGGCAAGGGCTCGCGGGGTTTGTTGTGGGCGTTGAGCTGGGCGCGGGCGAGGAGAAGGAGCTGGTTTTGGAGCTGAACTGCGAGAGAAGGGACGCGCTGACGGCGGAGCAGGCGGGCGATGAGCTGAAAAAGGCGCGGAAGTTTTGGGCGGATGTCGCGGACAGGACGGCAGTGAAGACGGGCGATAAGGCGGCTGATATAATGATGGGCGGGTGGCTTGTCTATCAGACCATTTCGTGCCGTCTGTGGGCGAGGACGTCGTTTTATCAATGCGGCGGCGCGTACGGGTTCCGCGACCAATTGCAGGACAGCATATCGCTCCTTGATTCGTTCCCCGAGATTGCGCGTCGGCAGATTCTGAAGGCTTGCGCGCACCAATTTACGGAGGGGGACGTGCAGCATTGGTGGCACGAGGGCAGAGGCAGGGAGCCGAGCGCGGGCGATAAGGGGGTCAGGACGCGGTTTACCGACGATTTGCTGTGGCTCCCCTATTGTGTCGCGGAATATGTGAGGGCGGTGAAAAGCACGTCTATTTTGCGGGAATGGGTTAGTTTTATTGAGTCCGCGCCGCTTGCGGAAGGTGAGCTTGAACGCTACGAAACGCCCAAAATTTCGGACGAAACGGGCGAGGTTTATGAGCATTGCTTGAGGGCGATTGAACATTCGCTGCAATTTGGGGCGCACGGTTTGCCGCTTATGGGCGGCGGCGACTGGAATGACGGCATGAATAAGGTGGGGATAAAGGGGCAGGGCGAGAGCGTGTGGCTGGGGTGGTTTTTGTACGATGTGCTGACGAAATTTGCGTTTATCTGCGACAGCTGCGGTGAGAGGGAGCAGGCGGAGAGATATGGGCGCATCGCGGAGGAATTGAAGCGAAATATAGACCGCAACGCGTGGGACGGGGCGTGGTTTAAGCGCGCGTTTTACGACGACGGCAGCTGCATGGGGGCGAGTAAAAACGCGGAGTGCGAGATTGATTCGATTGCGCAAAGCTGGGCGGTTATAAGCGGAGCGGGGGAGCGGGATAAGTGCAATACGGCGGTTGACAGTGCGCTGGAAAAGCTTGTGGATTGGGACGCGGGCATAATAAAGTTGCTCGACCCGCCTTTTGAGAATGGGGAGCAGAACCCGGGATATATTAAGAGCTATATTGCGGGCGTGCGGGAAAACGGCGGGCAATACACTCATGCGTCGGCGTGGCTGGCGTTGGCGTGTCATAGGTTGGGGCGCACGGATACGGCGCGCAAGCTATTTTCCCTCATGAACCCGATTAATCACGCTGACACGCGCGAAAAAGCCGATAAATACCGCGTTGAGCCGTACGTTGCCGCGGCGGATGTGTATTCGTCGCCCGAACGCGTAGGAATGGGCGGCTGGAGCTGGTATACGGGCGCTGCCGGCTGGCTTTACACGGTCGGGAAAGAAATATTTTCATAACTTGCACTGGCGATAAATCGTTAATGCAGATTTTCAGGAGGTCAGAGGGAAATGCCTTTGTGTATTATCTTGCAAATCGCTTTTAATAATCGCAATATTTTTGTATTTGTCAAGCATGTTTTGAATTTTCCGCTGCAATATTTCGTAGTCCGTGCGCAAAAGCTGTGGATTTTCCTGAAATAAAATAGCAAGCTCCGCGGTAGAAAAATTTAAAATTTCGCGAAATAACCCAAATTTCTTCCGCAAGGACGCTAACGGACAAAGAAATATCTGCGGGCAGCTCCTTAAAATATTGCGCGCCCCGGGACGATTGTCAATCTTTAAGCTGATTAAATTAACATATTCTTTAATTTCCTGCTGCGAATATTGTTCGAGTATTGGCGCCTGCATTATCATGATTTCGATATCCTCTTTTGAAAATTCAGCCTTAATTAAATCCAATGAATTCATTTTACCGCTCCTTTGTTTACTCGCCATTTTGCTTTTAATTAAATTTATTCTTCGCACCACCGATTTTAGTATAACATTCTTGAATAACCCTGTCAAGAAACGCGGCGAAATTTCCTTTTGAAAGAAAAGCTTGCAAAATATGTCGAGGTGTGTTACACTAAAAAAGGTGATGAATTTGATTTCCAGAACGGCGAGCTGCGGTATATTGGGCATGGATGGCTTTCACGTGGAGGTGGAGGCTGATATTTCCGCCGGTATGCCTTCGTTTGACATAGTGGGCTTGCCCGATAACAGCGTCAAAGAGAGCAAGGAACGCGTGCGTACGGCGATGAAAAATTGCAATTTGCCGTTCCCGACCAGGCACGTCACGATAAATCTCGCGCCCGCAAACCTGAAAAAGGAGGGCGCTTCGTATGATTTGTCTATAAGCGTGGCGATTTTGGCGGCGTCGGGGCAGATAAAGCGGAGCGTCAGCGAGTATTTGTTTGTCGGCGAGCTTGCGCTGGACGGGCGTCTGCGGCGTGTGACCGGTGTGCTTCCGATGGTGGTAGCGGCGAAAAAGCGCGGCATAGACAAGATAATTGTCCCCGCCGAGAACGCGCATGAGGCGGCGGTGGTGAAGGAAGCCGAAATATATCCCGCGAGTACGCTTTTTGAGGTGTTTCAGCATTTTACGACCGATGTTAGGATTCCGAGATTTCAGGTGGATATGGAAGAAATTTTTGTCGATTCCAATCATTATTTGGTGGATTTTTCCGATGTTAAGGGGCAAAACGACGTGCGCCGCGCTGTGGAAATTGCCGTGAGCGGCGGGCATAATATTTTGATGATAGGCGCGCCCGGCTCGGGGAAAAGCATGATTGCCAAGCGCATACCCACGATTTTGCCCAATCTCACGTACGATGAAGCGCTCGAAACGACCAAGGTGCACTCCATCGCGGGGACGTTGAGGGCGAAAACGTCGCTTATGACGACGCGTCCGTTCCGCAGTCCGCATCACACTATTTCGTCGGCGGGGCTTGCGGGCGGGGGCGCGATTCCCAAGCCGGGCGAGCTGTCTTTGGCGCATAACGGCGTGCTTTTTATGGATGAGCTGCCGGAATTCCGCGGGGATGTACTGGAGGTAATGCGCCAGCCGCTGGAGGACGGCGAGGTGACGATTTCCCGCGTGCAGAGCACCTTAACCTACCCCTGCGACACGCTGTTCGTGGCGAGCATGAACCCCTGCAAGTGCGGATACTACGGCGTGCACGGGCACACGTGCATATGTACGCCGCCCGCGATAGCGAAATACCGCAATAAAATCAGCGGACCGCTGCTGGATAGGATAGATATACATATCGAGGTGCCGACGGTGAAGTATGAGGCGATGCAGGAGGGCAAGCGTGGCGAGACCTCCGCCGCGATGAAGGAGCGCATAAATAAGACGCGCAAGCTACAGCTGGAGCGGTACAAAAACGATGGAATATACTCCAATTCTCAGCTGACGACGCGGCTGATTGAAAAATATTGCAAGCTGTCTGACGAGTGCAAGGTGATATTTAAGCAGGCTTTTGAGTCGTTTAAGCTGTCCGCGCGGGCGCACGACCGTATTTTAAAGGTTGCGCGGACCATTGCGGACATGGAAAACGCCGCGGAAATCAGCGTACTTCACATATCGGAGGCGATCCAATACCGCAATCTTGACAGACGCGTGGTATAGGCGGCAGCGCTTTTTTATGTTTTGCCGCGCGCATTGTGTCTGAACGGCGGACACCAAATTTTTCCCGTAATCATAAGTTATAGTAAAACTAGCGATAGTAAAACTATGAAGGCTGTGATTACGTGGATAATAAAAAGAATTTTTTGATACTCGGGGATGACGCGAGGCAGGCGCATCTTGCGCGGATTTTGGAAGGCGACGGCTTGCCCGTGACGCGATGTTTGCGCGATGCCGACTACATAATCCTGCCGCCGGTGGCTCGTGACAGCATATCGCTGGACGAGGTTGCCGATATAAAGTACGCAGCCGTAATTTTTTGCGGCATTATTCCCACGTGGATGAGGGAGCAATTTGTGGGCAGAGGCGCGAAAATCGTCAATTATCTCGAGTGCGAGACGTTCGCCATTGCCAATGTGATTCCGACGGTCGAGGGCGCGCTGGCGGTTGCCGTGACAGAGACCGAAAGGACTATTTTTGCTGCAAACGCGGCGGTTTTGGGCTATGGACGAATCGGAAGGATTTTGTCTGAACGCCTAGAGACGTTCGGGGCGAATGTGAAGGTATTTTCGGCTCCTGAAGAGGAAATAATGTGGGCGCGCACGAGCAGCCATAACGCGCTGCCTTTGGGGCGGCTTGGAAAGCATTTTCCCGAATTTGATATAATTTTTAATACCATCCCGGACCGCGTTATCGACGAAGATTTGTTGTGTAAAGCCAAAAAAAACGTGCTGGTGATAGATTTGGCGTCGGCTCCCGGCGGCGTCAATTTCAAGGAGGCGTCGCGGCTGGGAGTGCGTGTTATTCACGCTTTGTCGCTTCCCTGCAAATTTTCTCCGTATACGGCGGCGGAAATCCTGAAAAACGCGGTGCTAAACGTGCTGGAGGCGAAGGACAGGAGGGCTGACTATGCGGTTTGACGGCGTATGCGCGGGATTTGCGTTGACGGGCTCGTTCTGTTCGATTGCGCAAGTTGTGCCGCAAATATCGGGATTAATCAAGGAAGGCGCGCGCGTGTTGCCGATAGTTTCGGAGGTGATAGCGCGGACGGACACGCGATTCGGCAAGGCGGCGGAAATTTTAGCGGAATTATCGCAAATTTGCGGTGGCGAGGTGATTTCCACGGTCAGGGACGCGGAGCCGATAGGTCCCAAAAAGCTGATAGACGCGCTGATTATTGCCCCCTGCACGGGGAACACGTTGGGGAAATTGGCGGGCGGCATAACGGATTCGACCGTGACCATGGCGGCAAAGGCGCACCTGCGCAACGGACGCCCTCTGATAATCGGCGTTTCTACGAATGACGGGCTGGCGGGGAGCGCGAAAAACGTCGGACTGCTTTTGAACACGAAAAATGTGTATTTTGTTCCGTTCGGTCAGGACAATCCGCAAGGGAAGCCGCGTTCGCTTATGGCGGATTTCGAGCTGATTCCGGACGCTTTACAAGCCGCGCTTAAAGGCGAGCAGCTGCAGCCTATTTTGCTTTAATCTGATTTTGTTGATTTTAAATATTTCGGTTGTTTTATTAGAAATCCATGAATTTGATATTGACAGACGGATAATAATATGCTATAATATTAAAAAGGGGTGGATTTGATATGGAATATCAACCGCTGCAAAAATTATATTTCCAAAACAAGGAAAACGCCGCTGAAATTTATCAAAAACGTTTTAATTCCGAGACGGCTTTTAAATATGATTTTTTCATCGGGGAGAATCAAGCCTTTGTTATGTTTAACAAGGAAGTTTTGGATTTGGTATATAGGGTGCTGCAAGGTTATAGAAAGCTGCAGGAAACCAAAATTGTGCCGCCTCTTATGGAAGAATATTTCAAAAACGCGTGTCTGATAGAGGAATTATTTTCGACTAACGAAATTGAAGGCGTCCGTTCCACCAAAAAGCAGCTGCAGGAGGTTTATTATAACAAGGGCAGCGCGAAGCGGTTTGCGGGGATTTGCCGAAAATACGAGCTTATAGCGGGCGGCGGGGACGTCAAGCTTGAAACGTGCCAAGACATTAGGAATTTGTATGACGATATTTTATTGAACGATATGGAAGAGGAAAATGCTCCGGATGGGGTGTATTTTCGCAAAGAACGCGTGGGGATTTGGGATGTCTCGCGGCAAAAAGAGATTCACACAGGGGTGCGGGGCGAGAAAGAGATAATCTCGAATATGGAAATTTTGCTCAAAATTTTGCATGACGACAACCCGAACAAGCTTATAAATATCGCGGTTTGTCATTATTTTTGGGGATATATCCACCCGTTTTATGACGGGAACGGTCGTATGGCACGGCTGATTTCGAGCTATCAGCTGGGCAAGGAATTCGACGCGCAGGTTGCCCTGAATTTATCGAACAGCGTGAAGGCGAATAAGAAAAAGTATGAAAAAAGCTTTGAGATAACGGGCGATTTCCGCAATTTCGGCGATTTAACTCCGTTTGTGATAAGCTTCCTTGAGATAGTCGAAAGTAACATCGTCGGGACTTATGAAAAAATAGTGGAAAAAGGCGAAAAATTTGAATTTTACAAGGCGAAAATTGCCGACGCGGGTTATGATGAAAAGCGTGCTGGCTTGCTCATAATTTTGACGCAAATTGCCTTGTTCGGTGCGCAAGGGGCGACGGTTAAGGAGCTTGCGGTCATGGCTCAATGCTCCGAAAGCACTTTGAGAAAATATTTGAAGGAAATTCCGAAAGAGCTGCTGTGGGTGACGGGCAGGGGCAATTCCGACTTGTACGAAATTCATTTGACCAATTTGGAAAAGGCGTAAGTTTTTGCGATTTTAAACAATTTACTTCTTATCTTTATTTTTTAAAAAGCCTACGGATTGCAAACTGAACACGCTCCATATGCCTTTTTTGCATCTTCAAGCGATATGGGGATTTTTGATTTGTTTAAATAACGGCAACCGCCCCTGTGATATTT